>DATKHW010000314.1:0-4968 GCA_035546275.1 Gemmataceae bacterium | reverse complement strand
CGCGTGATGTCCGGCGCCCGCGACACCAGGCGGCCGGCCAGCGTCAGCGTAGGCAGCCGACCGGGATGTACGCCGCGCAAGAGCCGCAGGGCGTTGTATTGCTGGGCGGTCAGATCGCGCCGGCCGAACAGCTCGTCTTCGAGAATGCGCAGGCGGTCGAAGGTCCGCCACAGGTTGAGGTACGCTTCCTGTTCCAGCGAATCGAAGCGCCGCGTTCGAGCCGTGCGTCTGTCCGCTGGCGTGTCCATGCCTGTCATGATAATCGTCTGGACGATGGTTGTCCAAACAATATTCACCCTCGTTCCCAGGCTCTGCCTGGGAACGAGAAGCTCAAGGAACAGCTGCACACCGCGTCGCGGCGGGCCGGCAAGGTTGTTCTGGTTCTCGGCGCCGCGATGCGGTACCCTGACATTGGACGCCCCGTCCAGAGAGAAGCGCCGCCGATGTCCAGCCGGCCCCAAGACACCCAACCCGAATCCTTCACGCCTTCTCCCGACGACGGCTTCGATCCAGGGAGGACCACCGCGCCCACGGTCCCGGCCGACCCCATCCCGCCGCCGACGCCGCCGCTGCTGCCGTCCGTGCCCGGTTACGAAGTGCTGGAGGAATTGGGCCGGGGGGGCATGGGCGTCGTTTACAAGGCCCGCCAAATCGGTTTCAACCGCGTCGTCGCTCTCAAAATGCTGTTATCGGGCGCTCACGCCGGCCCCGAAGAGCGCGAGCGCTTCCGCATCGAGGCCCAAGCCGTGGCGCGCTTGCAGCACGCCAATATCGTCCAGGTTCACGACGTCGGCGAGCACGACGGCCTGCCGTTCTTCTCGATGGAGTTTTGTCGCGGCGGCTCCCTGGAACGCAAGCTCAACGCGACGCCTTTGCCGTCGGCCGAGGCGGCGGCGCTGATGGAGAAGCTGGCGCGGGCGGTGCAGGCGGCCCACGACAAGGGCGTCATCCACCGCGATCTGAAGCCAGCCAATGTCCTGATGGCGGAGGACGGCACGCCCAAGGTGGTCGATTTCGGCCTGGCCAAGCAGATGGACACGGAGGGGCGGACGCACACCGGGGCGGTGATGGGCACGCCGAGCTACATGGCCCCCGAACAGGCCGCCGGGAAGGCCAAGACCGTCGGTCCGGCGACCGACATTTATGCGCTGGGGGCGATCCTCTACGAGTGCCTGACCGGCAGACCGCCGTTTCGGGCGGCGACCGCGCTGTCCACGATCGGCCAGGTCCTGGGAGAGGACCCCGTGCCGCCGCGCTATCTGCAACCGCGGACGCCGCGCGATTTGGAGACGATCTGCCTCAAATGTCTGGAAAAGCAGCCTGGGCGTCGCTACGGCACGGCGGTGGAACTGGCGGAGGACCTGGCGCGCTGGCAGCACGGCGATCCGGTGAAGGCCCGGCCGGCGTCGCTGGGCTACGTGTTATGGAAGCAGTGCCGGCGTTACCGGGCGCCGTTGACCGTCGCGGCGGCGATGCTGCTGCTGCTGGCGGTCGTCGTCCTGACGGCGTTCGGCCTGCTCGTGGCCGCTTGGAACCGGGCGGAGAACAACTTCGAGGCCTTGCAGAAGGCGATGAAGGAACGAGAGCTGACCCAGGAGGATATCCAGCGGCAGTTTTCGAACCTGGCCCGCAGCTATGCCGACCGCAGCGGCGCCGAATTTCGGACCGGCGACGTCCGCGACAGCCTCAACTGGATGCTGCGGGCCTACGAGTTGGCGCCGGCAGGGGACCCCCAGCGGCCGACCTATCTTCGGCTGATCCCCGATCGCGGCCGGTCCATTGCTCGCTTCACGGTCCTGCACGACGGCGCGGTGAATGGAGCGGCGTTCAGCCCCGACGGCAAGACGCTCGCCACGGCCAGCTGGGATCGGACCGTGCGGGTGTGGGACGTCGCCGACGGCAAGGAGCGGCTGCGACTCTCGCATGACGCGGAGGCCTGGCGCGTCTCATTCGGCCCCGACGGCCGAACCATCGCCGCGGCGAGCGACGACCGCACCGCCCGACTCTGGGACGCCGCCGACGGCAAGGAGCGGCGCCGATTCACGCACGACGGGCCGGTCTACATGGCGTCGTTCAGCCCCGACGGAAAAACGCTCGTCACCGCCAGCGCCGACCACACCGCCCGCGTGTGGAACATCGCCGACGGCGGTAGGGGCGAGGTAACCTCGCCCCTGCTCATGCTGCAGCACCCCGACGCGGTATGGGGGGCGTCGTTCAGCCCTGACGGCCGAACCATCGCCACCGCTTGCCGCGACGGGATCGCCCGTTTGTGGAACGCCGCCGACGGCAAGCCGCTGCGCGAATTCCGTCACGACGGCCCCATCAACGTGGCCTGGTTCAGCCCCGACGGCCGCACCCTTCTCACCGCCAGCGGCGACCGCACCGCCCGCATCTGGGACGTCGCCAGCGGCCAGGAACTGCAACGGTTTCATCATGACGCGGAGGTGCTGGACGCATCGTTCAGCCCCGACGGCCGCACCGTGGTCACGGCCAGCTACGACCATACCGCCCGGCTGTGGGACGTCGCCACGGGGCAGGAATTGCAGCGGCTGCCGCACGGCGCGGAGGTGCTGGGGGCGGCGTTCAGCGCCGACGGCCGATTCGTCGTCACCGCCTGCCGGGACAAGGCGGCCCGGCTGTGGGAGGTGGATTTCCCGCCTCCGCCCACGGATGTGGACCCCGACCGTCTGCGCGCCTGGGTGCTGGTGCATACGCGGCAGGACTTCACGGAGGAAGGGGCGCTGCGTCCACTGACCTCGGCGGAATTGGAGACGCAGCAGCGGAAACTCGATGAGAAGGGCGGCGACTGGCAAACGCCGCCCGACCCGCGGCAATGGCATCTGGCCCAGGCGTCTGACGCCGAGGCCAATCAGGCGTGGTTCGCCGCCCGATTTCATCTTGACTGGTTGCTCAAGGGCGATCCGAACAATGCGGATCTGCTTCGCCGTCGGGACGCCGCGGATGCGCGCTTGAGATCTCCTTGAACGCCGTAACGCCGGAGCTTGCCTCCGCCCTGTGGATTCCCTATGCAACGCCCATGCGTCGGTGTAGCATACACGCAAGGCACGCAAGGCAGGCGTCCGGGGTGTGTTGCAGGCGTCCGGGGTGTGTTCCGGTGAATCGTTTCGATCAGATCGAGTATGCCAGCCTGACGGACGTGGGAGTGCGGCGCAGCCACAACCAGGACAACCTGGCGGTGCAGCTCGCCTCCGACGACGCGCAGTGGCGGCAACGCGGCCACCTGTTTCTCGTGGCGGACGGCATGGGCGCCCACGCCGTCGGCGAGAAAGCCAGCGAACAGGCGGCCGGCGTCATCCCGCACACCTTCTTCAAGCACATCCAGCAGAACCCGCCCGGATCGGCCCTTCGCAAAGCCTTCATCGAAGCCAACGCCCACATCCACGCCTGCGGCCAGGCCAACCGCGAATTCGAAGGCATGGGCACAACCACCACCGCCCTGCTCGTTCGCCCCGAAGGGGCCTGGGTCAGCCACGTCGGCGACAGCCGCGTCTACCGCATCCGCGACGGCTGGATCGAGCAGCTCAGCTACGACCACAGCCTCCTGTGGGAGTACGCCCGCATCAAGAACGTGGACCCCGACGAGGTCCAGGACATCCCCAGCAACGTCATCCACCGTTGTCTCGGCCCCGAGCCGTTCGTCCAGATCGACGTGGAGGGGCCGCACTCCGTCGAGCCGGGCGACATCTTTCTGTTATGCAGCGATGGATTGAGCGGTCAGGTGAACGACTCGGAAATGGGCGCGGTGGCGACGGCCCTGCCGCCGGCCGAGGCGTGCCGTTTCCTGGTCGATCTGGCGAACCTTCGCGGCGGACCCGACAACATCACCGTCGTCATCGTCCGCATCCCGGCCGGCCCGGAAGCCAACGGCGTGACCTCCACGCTGCGGCGCCGGACGCTGCCCCAGCCGCCCTGGTGGCTGCTCGCGCTGGCCGGCGGGACGTTGCTGGCGTTCGGCGCCGCCGCCATGCAATTCAGCGGCTGGCCCGGCGGAGTGTATGTGTTCCTGGCGGCGTCGGTCGTCATCGTCGCCGGCCTGATCGGACTTGGCCTGCGGTATCGCAAGGAGCAGGCGCAGCGCCAGGAGGAGGATGAGCCGTCGTCGCCGCCCCGCGTTCATCGCCGCGCCGCCTGCCGGATCGAGGCGCCGCTGATTGACCGCATTTCTCGCGCTGTGGCCGTCCTGAAACAGCGGGCCGAGGACAACAACTGGGAACCGGATTGGTCGGCGTTCCAGGACCATCACGGCCAGGCCGAGGAATTGCTTCAGGGCAAGGATTTGGTCGGGGCCTTCCGCGAATACTGCCGGACGATGCTGCCTCTGAGCAAGGCGCTTAACAAACATCGCAAGAAGGAAGAAGTGTTCCAACCCATCTGGGACAAGAGTCCCGAAGCCCTGCGCCGCAAGATCGATCCTGGATTCTTCACGCGATAAAGGCCTGCCCGCCGTCAACGGCGGGCCTATGTGCTGAAGCCCCGTGAACGGGGCTAGAAGCCTGTCAGCCCGGTTCACGGGGCTTCAGCACAAAGGCCCGTGCTTGAGTACGGGCGGCTCCAGCCCGCCGCTCGGCTTGACACCGTGCGTCGCCTCGCTATCCTCCGCTGTCGGTACGGGACCCTTGCGCCACGGAGAGGGACCGCCTCATGGCGCCGCGCCGCTTGTTTCTGGTCCTCGCCTTTCTTGCCGTCGGCTGCTCCGGCATCGCGGTCCACAAAGCGACTAAGTCCGACGAGCTGCTCGGCGCCTGGAAGGCCAGCGCCCTGGCCGCCAATGACATTTCACCGCGCAGTCTCCAGACCCTGCGCCGCCTCGGCCTGGAGGACGCCTACCACAGGAACCCCGCGGACGCCGCCCTCCAGCTGCATGCCTTGGCTCTCCAGGATCCCCAGCCCGAATTCCTTTTCGCCCTGGCGGAGCTGAGTTATCTCCAGGGCAAGCGGGCCGAGCAT
>DATKHW010000313.1:0-6369 GCA_035546275.1 Gemmataceae bacterium | reverse complement strand
CTGCTTCGGCTCCGTCAGGCGTTTGCAAAAGATCACCATATCGTCGCCGTCGGCGTAGTAGTCGCGCAGCTGCCCGGCCACCTCATAATGATGCTTGAGGTAGAAGCGGCGCGTCAAATCGTAGTGCGGCAGCGACGACGTTTCAATAAACAACACTCGCCCGTTCTTTCGGCGGATGTCGTCTTCCGCATGGGTGAGCATACCGGCGCCGACGCCCTTGGCTTGCGTCTCTTTGGCGACGGCGATCCAGTACAGATACCAGGTGCGGTCCGTCATCGACGCCGGGGCGTAATAGGCGTAACCGACGATCCGCCCCTGACGCTCGTCCACGACCGCGACATGACCATAGCCTTGGTTGGATTCATGGTACTCCTCAAGGACTTCCTGGAGGGCCTGAATTTCATGTTTCTTGAAAACGCCGGTCGCCTCGGTGAGCGACAGAAGCGTCGGCGTATCCGCGCGAGTTACAGGTCGGATCATGACGGCGTCCTTGGGTGCATGGGAAACAAGATGCAGGCTTCCTCCGCCCATCCTAGCGAATTCGACCTAATTCGCCTTGCGTCGCGGCGTTGGATTGGCTTATGAAGGGCCCGAAGAAAGGACCGGCGCGACATGGACGTTCGCATTCTCGATCTTGATGGCGCTTTGACCCGCCAAATCGAGCTTGTCCAGGGCCGGCGTGTGGTGGAGGGGTTGCAGGATTGGGGCCCCCGCATCCGCTTGGCGTGCAGCTTCGGTCGCTTTCGCCGCTTCGAGCAGGCCCTGGCCAATCAGCTCGGCGCCGATCAGGACGATTCGCCGCAGCTCACGTTTTGCGGCTCCGGCGACTTCCATCATGTCAGCCTGGCCCTTGTCCGCCGCTTGCGTCGGCCGTTTAATCTGCTGGTGCTGGACAACCATCCGGATTGGATGCGCGGCGTCCCGTTTCTGCACTGCGGCACGTGGCTGCGGCACGCCTCGCTGCTGCCGCTGGTTCGGCGCGTGTTCCATGTCGGCGGCGAGGTGGATTTCGACAATTCCTATCGCTGGATGGCTCCCTGGCCGCAACTGCGGGAGGGACGGATTCGGGTGATTCCTGCTTACCGTCGTTTCCAGCGCGGCGCGTGGGCGCATATCCCTCACGAGCCGCTTCGGCCGGCGGCGGACGCCCTCGCCGACCGATCGCGGCTCGACGAGCTGCTGCGTCCGCACCGCGCCGAACTAGCTAGCCTGCCGCTTTATGTTTCCCTCGACAAGGACGTGATGAACCCTGCCGAGGCGGTCGTGAACTGGGACTCGGGGCGATTGACGGCCGGGGAAATCGCTTGCGCTCTGGATGCGTTCCGCGAGGCGGCCGGCGGACGGCTCGCCGGTATGGACGTGGTCGGCGACTGGTCGCCGGTGCGCCTTCACGGCTGGTTTCGCTGGCTGTTCCATCTCACCATGCACCCCCCCCTTGCCATCGACGCCGACGACGCCGACTGCATCAATCAGCACGGCAATATGCGTCTGATCGCGGACCAGGCGCGGACCGCGGCGGCGGCGTGACGCTCACCTTGACATGCGGCGGGACTTTGGGCAACGTGCCCGCCGGTGGAACCGTCGCCCCATGTCGAGGAAACTCCGTCATGGACGGCCCATTGCCTCAAATCGTCGGCCGGAGGCTTTCCCTGGTCATTCCCGCGTACAACGAGGAAGCCGGCGTCCGCCAAGCCATCGTGGAGGCCGACGAAGCTCTGGCCCAGTTCGTCGAGGAATACGAAATACTTGTCGTGGACGACGGCAGCCGCGACGCCACGGCCGCCGTGGTCGCCCAAGAGGCCGCCATCCGACCTTCGGTGCGTCTGCTTCGGCATGAAGTGAATCGCGGCTACGGCGCCGCCCTCCGCAGCGGCTTTGAGGCCGCTCGCTTCGAGTTCGTCGCCTTTACCGATGCGGATTGCCAGTTTTATTTGAAGGACCTGGGCGCCTTGCTGGCGCTGGCGGAATCTCATCCCATCGTGGTCGGCTGGCGCGAGAACCGCAAGGATACCCGCTTGCGCTGCCTTGCGTCGCGCGGCTACAACCTGCTGACCCGCTCTCTATTGGGCACGTGCGTCCGCGACTGCGATTGCGCCTTGAAGGTCTTTCGCCGCGGCGTCCTGGCGACGGTCCTGCCGGAAACGCATGGGTTCTTCGTCAACGTCGAAATGCTGACGCGCGCCCGGCAGCTGGGCTATAATGTCGCCGAAACCGGGGTCCGTCACCGCCCGCGACTCCGCGGCAAAAGCACGGTGTCGCCGCGCGACATTCCGCGAACCCTCGCCGCTCTGCTTCCCTTCTGGTGGTCGTCGATGTTGTTTCCCGGCGCTTCGGCGAGCGGGGGGCGTCAGTTCCCGGCTGTGGCAAATAATGGGGGGGATGACGCCGGCCGCTCGCCGCTGCCGGCTTTGCTCTTGCTGCTCGTCGTCGCCTGCTTGCTGTTTTTTTCGCAGCTGCGCGCGCCCTTGCTGGAGCCGCAAGAGCCGCGCTATGCGGAAATCCCTCGGCAAATGCTGGCGGAGGGCCGGCTGCTCACGCCGGTCTTGAACGGACAAGCGTACCTGGACAAGCCGCCTCTCCTTTACTGGTCCGTTATCACGGCCTATGAAGCGTTCGGCGTCCACGGTTGGGTTGCGCGTCTCATCCCCGGCCTAGCCGGCGTCCTCACCGTTCTGGCGACTTTCCTGTGGGGGCGTCGCGTCGCCGGGAATCGAACCGGCTTATTAGGCGCGTTGGTGCTGTGCCTGTCATGGCGGTTCGTCTATCTCGAGCGAATGCTGACCATGGACGGTCTTCTCTGTCTGTGGGTCACGGCGGGGTTGGCGGCGGCCCATGCGGCGGTGGTCGGCGGCCGGTTCCGCTGGGGATGGTGGCTGCTGTCGGCTGTGGCATGCGCGCTAGGCCTCTTGACCAAGGGACCCGTGGCCTTGCTGCTCATCGCAGTGCCGACGGCGGTCTTCGCGGCCCTGGACCGGCGCTCCGCCCACATCGGTTGGCGCCGCTGGGCGGCCTACCTCGCCGCCGCGGCCGTGATTGCAGCGCCTTGGTACGTTTTCATCAGCGTCGCCGAACCGGACTTCGCCGCGTCCTTTTTCTGGAAGCACAACATTGTGAGGTTCATTGCGCCCTTCGATCATGCGGAGCCGGTATGGTTCCATTTGCCTTTGCTGCTGGCGGGCATGTTGCCCTGGAGCCTACTGCTGCCGGGGTTCGTCGTGTTCTTGGCGCGGCGGTCGGTGCGGGCGGCGCTGCGGCGGCCGCCGGCCCTCGGCTTCTTTCTGCTGGCCGCCGGCTGGTCGGCGGCCTTCTTCTCGATGGCCGGGTGCAAGCGACCGGTTTACATCCTGCCGACCCTGCCGCCGCTGGCTCTCGCGTTGGGATGCTATTTGAACGCGCTTGTTCCGGTCGGCGGAATCGGCGCCTCGTGGCGGCGGCTCTGGCGTGGTGGCTCGCGGCTGGCCTACCACGCTACGCTGCTCATGCTGGCCGGCGCGGCAGGAGCGGCTCTGTTCGCCGTATGGCATCACTTCATTGGCGCTGCGGCCGGATACGCCCACATTGGAGGGGCGATCGCCGTTGCGGCGCTGGTCCTTAGCTATCATCGAAAGGTATCGTGGCCGGTTTGCGGGTTGGCCACGTTTGCCGTCCTATTCGTGGGAGTCCTGACGCTGCAACCGGCCTACAACCGACAGTTTTCCCTCCGGGATTGCCTCCGCAATGTGCCGCGAAACAAGCCGCTGTCGGTCGTTTGCTATCCGCAACAGTGGGAATCGGTCAGCTTCTATTTGCCGCAAGCGAAGGTGCATGCCTACGGCGTCAACCAACGCGACGAGCTGATCCAAGATTTGCGAGCGCACCCCGGCACGTTGCTGCTCGCCAAATCGGGGCCGCTGATGGACGACTTGCAGCGTGATTTGCCCGGCGCCGTTCAAATCATTCGCCGCGGCCGGGGCGGCGCGGTGACGGCGGGCTGGGTGCGCTTTCCGACCCAGCCGCCGGAGGATCTGCTTGCGGAGAAATGAGGGGCCGATGCTTTATCCGGCCACCGGCTGACCGGGTATTGCCTCGCCCAAGCCGGACGACGGACCGCGACCGCGCGCCAGCGCCGCTTCGACGAGTTTTAGCGTGAACGCCTCATGGGTGAGGCCGGCCGATTGCAAGCCGCCGGCCAGGCCGGCCGTCGGACTGAAATCGGGATTCGGATTCACTTCCAAGATGTATGGCCGACCCGCCCGGACGCGGAAATCCACGCGGGCATAGTCGCGGCAACCGAGCAGCCGAAACGCCTTGCGGCTGAGCGTCGCCAACCTCTCGCCGAGCCGGGGCGTCACATCGGCTGGGTAGCGCGGCGGCGTCGCTTCGTAGTCCCGCGTGCCCGGCTTCCACTTGGCGTCGTATGTGACGATCGGCCAATAATCCGGGTCGTCGGCCGTGAACAGAATCTCGGACGGCGGCAAGACGCGCAGGTCCGGCGCCTCGATCACCGCCACGTTCAGTTCCCGGCCGCGGATGAACTCTTCGACCAGCACGGGCGGACCATAAGCCTCCAGAAGCGCCGCCGCCCGCTCATTCAGGTCGTCCTGTGTAGTCACCACACTGCCTTGATCGAGTCCGACGCTGGCGTCCTGCGTCGCCGGCTTGACGATGACCGGCCAATCCAGCGGGCAAGCCAGGACGGGCGCATGCTGGACCACGAAGAAATCCGGCGTCGGCAGCCCGGCGCCCCGCAAGAGATGCTTGGTCAGGTGCTTGTTCTGGGCCAGGCCCAGCGTCTGGTATGGGGAACCCGTGAATGGCACGCCGGCCCATTCCAGAACACCGGCGACATGCGCCTCCGTACTGCCGAAGTCGGCCAGTCCCTCGAAGAGATTGAAGACCACATCCGGCTGCAATCGCCGCAACCCGGCGATCAGGACATAAGGATCGCGAGCCACGCCGAGACGGACCACGTCATAGCCCGCCTTTGTCAGCGCCTCCAGCACGACATCGACCGTGTAGAGGACCTCGTGTTCGGACTCGGCGTCCGGGTGATTCGGCGGAAGGATAGGCTCATTGAACAGGATCACGATGCGCGTCTGGCTTGTCCGAACGGAGTCGCACGGGTCGTCGATCATGGGATGTCCGCCGCCCGGTAAAGGGGCCTCCTCAAACAGGTTCGCTGCCTCTGCGAAAACGAACTTTTGCAACGCCTGCCCGCCTATCCACGCCGGCTGCCTTGCCGACGTGCCAAGAGGCGATCCGGTTCCTTGCGGGAGGCGCTAGGTCGCAATGACGGAGTGCATTGTATGGTTGCAACGATCGACGGCAGCCTCGAAAATGCCGCCGATCAGTTGGTCATAGGTCCAGCCGCTCAAGCGCGCCATGATAACGACGTCGCCGGTATCCGGGTTCAGTCCCGGCAGCGGATTGACCTCCAGAAAGTAGGGGATTCCGCCTCGCAAGCGGAAATCCACGCGGGCAATGTCTCGGCAACCAAGCGCGCGATAGGCCAGGAGGGCGGCCTGTTCCACGGCCTGCACTTGATTGGACTGCAGGAGAGCAGGACATTCATAGCGCACCTGATTCCGCCAGTCTCGCTTGACTTCAAGGCTGTAGATGAAGCGGTCGGTTTGCCGTTTCGGCAAGACCCGCATCACGCCGATAATGCGCGCCGGATCGTTCCCAATGACGCCGACGGTCAGCTCGTCCCCTTCGATGTATTCCTCTACCAGCACGGGCTGCAGTTGATCGCGGCGAACGGCCTCGACGGCGGCGACGCAGGACGCTGCATCATCCACCACGCATCGGCCGCGGATGCCCTTGCTGGAGCCTTCCCACGCCGGTTTCACGATTGCCGTATAGGGCAACCAAGATTCCGTTGTCAGCTCGCTTATATCGTCGGTCGGTTGGATAACGGTCCAGCGCGGAACCTGGCCCCCTGCCGACTGGACCAGGCGCTTGGCGCAATCCTTATCGAGCGTCGCCGCAAGCGTCAGCGGATCGGAGCCGGTATGGGGAATGCCGAGCATTTCCAGAACGGCGGGCACTCGCGCTTCGCGCGATCGGCCGATTCCTTGGCCTTCGGCGAAGTTGAAAACGAAATCGGGTGGATCGGCCAACAGGCTTTGCAGCATCTCGCGTCCGTCGCCCAACTTCACAATATCATGGCCCAGATCCCGCAAAACCGCGGCGACGGCTTCCACCGTGGCCGGGCTGTCAAATTCCTCCTGATAGTCGTCGGGCGCGCCGAGAGGCGGCAGGGCGTCGCTTTTCAGGTCGTAGGTGATGCCGATCCGCATTCGGGTTCCTGTCGCCGTCGGTTTCCAACGAGCCGGAAGCGTGAGCGACGGTCTTTCCATCCGTCGCTCACGCTTACGGCTCGTGTCGGAG
>DATKHW010000312.1:0-15644 GCA_035546275.1 Gemmataceae bacterium | reverse complement strand
AACCGGCGCTGCTTCGCGGCGTCCACCGACAGGGCCGGCCGTTCCGGATCGTCGCCGCCCGTGGAGCGCACCTCGACGAAGACGATGCAGCCGGCCTGCTCCGCGACCAGATCCAGTTCGCCGTGCGGACAGGCGTAGTTGCGGGCCAGGATGCGGCAGCGGAGCCGGCGCAGAAAGCGTGCGGCGGCGCGTTCGGAGCGCGTCCCGAACCAGCGCCGCCACCACGGTTTTCGCGCGGAAGATTCCGTCACCGGCCGCGCCCTCGCCATAAAGGATTTCACGCAAAGACGCAAAGGCGCGAAGAAAGACAACAAAGACAAGCAAGTACTCTTCTCTGCGGTCTTCGCGCCTTTGCGTCTTTGCGTGAAATCCTCTTCCGTTCAGGCCGTCGGTTGCTTCGCCGGGGTTTCGGTCTTGGCCGCCCCGTCCGTTTTGGCCGCGCCGTCAGCCTTCGGCTTGCCCTTGCGTTCCCGCAGGCGCGTCGCCTTGCCGACGCGTTCGCGGAGGTAATACAGCTTGGCCCGGCGCGTCACGCCGGTCCGCTTCACATCGATTTTGGCGATGCGCGGCGAATGCAGCGGAAACTGTCGCTCCACGCCTTCGCCCTGCACGATGCGGCGCACCGTGAACATCTCGCGCATGCCGTCGCCCTTCATCGCGATCACGGTGCCGCTGAAAACCTGCGTGCGTTCCTTCTGCCCTTCGAGAATGCGCTGGTGGACGTCCACCGTGTCGCCCACCTCGAACCGGGGCGGGTCTTTTTTAAGGCCCGCGCCCTCCACTAAAATCATCAGCCGATTCTTCATGACCCTCACCTTCCTTCGTTTCGTGCGTCGTTTTGTCTTGTCGGCCCCACCCCGCGGCCGCACTGCGGGCTTGCGATTGCTCCCGCCGCCAGCGGGCGACGGCGCCATGATCGCCGCTCAGCAGCACCTCCGGCGCCGTCATACCGCGAAACTCGCGGGGCCGGGTGTATTGCGGATATTCCAGCTGTCCAGGGTCGCTATGCGACTCCTCGGTAACGCTCTCGGGGTCGCCCAGCACGCCGGGTACATAACGAATCACCGCGTCGATCAGCACCATCGCGGGGACCTCGCCGCCGTTGCAGACGAAATCGCCGATGGAAATCTCGCGCGGCTTCAATCCCAGGCGAACCCGCTCGTCAAAACCCTCATAGCGGCCGCACAGCAGAAACAGCCGCTTTTTCTCCGACAGCTCGCGGACCAGCGGCTGGGTCAACCGTTCGCCGGCCGGCGTCAGCATCACCAGCTCGCCTGGCTCGGCGTCCTTCTGGCGCACCGCCTCGACCGCGGCGAACACGGGTTCCGGCATCAGCACCATGCCGGGGCCGCCGCCGAACGGCCGATCGTCCACCTTGTGATGCCGCGCGTCGGCGGACCAGTCGCGGAGGTTCCAGAGGTGAATTTGGACCAGCCCGTTCTGAATCGCCAGCTTCAGCAGGCTCTGCGTCAAATAGCCCTGGAAAATATCCGGGAACAGGGTCAGCACGTCGAATCGCACGTTTCCCCACCAGCCCGAAGCGCAAGCAAGGGTTTATCGCCAACCCTTGCTTGCGCTTCGGGCTGGATCGATCATTCCTCACGCCGTCGGCGCGGCCGGCTCCTGCGGCGCGGCCGGCGCCTGGGCCAGGGACGCCGCTTCCGCCGCCTTCTGCTCGAACTTGGCCATGTACTTCTTTAGCAGCACGTCCACGTTCTCCGACGGCAGGGCGCCGACGCCCATCCAGTACTTGATGCGGTCGGGCCGAAGCCGGACGCGCTCATCGGTGTTCTTGACCATCGGATCGTAGGTGCCAAGCTCCTCGATGATCCGGCCGTCGCGCGGCTGGCGATGGTCGATGGCCACGATGCGGTAATACGGGCGGTGCTTCCGCCCCAGTCGTTTCATGCGAATACGTACAGCCACGGCAACTCCTTCGTCATTCGTCATTCGTCATTCGTCATTCGTCACTTGTATACGGAAACAGGCGGGTGTTTCTACCGGCCCGCAACGAGTGACGAAGGACGAAGGACTATCTCTTCTTCTTCTTCTGCTTCCGTTCCTTCGCCCGTTCCTTCGGCGACTTGCGATGGCCGGTGTCGCCTTTCGTTTTCATCATCTTGGCGCCGGGCTGGAAGGCGCCGGCCTTGCCCATGCCCATCACCATCTTGACGCGCTCCCAAATGGACATTTTCGCCATCTTGCGCATCAGGTCGCGCACCTGATCGAACTGGCCGAGGAACTGCTTGATGTCGTGCGGTTCCACGCCGCTGCCGACCGCGATGCGGCGCCGACGATTGATGTCGATGACGTCCGGATTGCGCCGCTCCTCCTTGGTCATCGAGTCGATCATGCCCTGGATGCGGCGGATGGCGTCCTCGGGGTCTTCGCCTTCGGGGATCATGTCGCCCATGCCCGGCATGGACGCCATCACGTCCTTCATCGGCCCCAGCTTCTTCAGCTGCTCGAACTGCTTGCGGAAATCGTCGAGCGTGAATTCGCCTTCCTGGAGCTTCTTTTGCTGCTTTTCGATCTCTTCCTGGGAGAGCTGGGCCTGGACGTCGGCGACCTTCTGAATGAGGCCCATGATGTCGCCGCGGCCGAGGATGCGCTGGGCCATGCCTTCCGGACGAAACGGCTCCAGCTTGTCCAGCTTCTCGCCGACGCCGATGAACTTGATCGGCACCTCAGCCACCGACTTGATGGAGAGGGCCGCGCCGCCGCGGGCGTCGCCGTCCATCTTGGTCAGGATGACGCCGTTCAGCTCCAGGGCGTCGTTGAACGCCTTGGCGCTGTTGACGGCGTCCTGGCCGGTCATGGCGTCGCAGACCATGTAGACCTGGTCGGGGCGCACCAATCGGTCGATCTGCTTCAGCTCGTCCATCGGCATTTCGTCGATGTGGAGCCGGCCGGCCGTGTCGAGAATGACCGTGTCCAGCAGGCCGTCCTTGGCGTGGGCCACGGCATGGCGGCAGACATCCACCGGCGACGCCGGCGGCGCCTCGCTGTAGACGGGCACGGTGATCTGCTCGCCGAGGACCTTGATCTGATCGACGGCGGCGGGCCGTTGCATGTCGGCGGCGACCAGCAGTGGCTTGCGCCCGGCGCCGCGAAGGGTCAGTGCAAGCTTCCCGGCCGTGGTCGTCTTGCCCTGGCCCTGGAGGCCGCAAAGCATGATGACGGTCGGCCGATCCTTGGCGAAGGGAATCGTCGTATCGACCGGCCCCATCAGCTGGACCAGTTCGTCATAAACGATCTTGACAATCTGTTCGCTGGGATCGAGGGTGCGAAGGACCTCGGTGCCGATGGCGCGCTGCGTGACCTTGTTGGTGAAATCCTGAACGACCGTGTAATTGACGTCCGCCTCCAGAAGAGCCTTGCGGACCTCTTGCATGGCTTCGCGGACGTTGGCCTCGGTGATGCGGCCGCGGCCGCGCAACCGTTTCAGGGCTTCGGAGAGGCTGCGCTGGATGCCTTCGAACATACGGCGTTCCCCACGCTCGCCGCCGGTACACAGAAAGGCGCGCAGGCTTGCCGCGCGCCTTCGCAGGGCGGTAAACCATCCATGATACGGGAAATCACGATGGGTTGCAACGGCTCCGCTGACGCCGGCGCCGGCGCATTTGTGCGCGGACGGCCGACGCCCCACCTGCTATTCTAACCGACGCCTACGCATGCGGTTCGCCGGAGAACCCTCGACCATCGGCCGCCTGGCCGCGGCCCCGGAATGCACTCATGACTCCCGATTCGATGCAAAAATCGCCCGCCCACGCCAATGGTTTTGTGGAACCGCAGCCCAGCGCCCCGTCCGCCGGCTCTCCCCCGGCGCACCGGCCCGGCTTCTGGGAACGGCTGTTTCGCTGGTCGTTTCCGACGTTCCCGGTCCCTCTTACCATCCTTCTCTGGAACGGCGAGGAGTTCGCCACGACGCCCGGCGTTCCGATCGCCTCCGTCCGCTTCCGCGAGCGCTCCGCCTTCCTGGGGGCGCTGCTGAACCCCGACCTCGGTTTCGGCGATGGCTACACCGACGGTCGCATCGAAGTGGAGGGCGACCTGGTCGCCTTCCTGGAAACGGCCTTCCGCTTGCCGAAACCGCCGGCGTTCATCCAGTTCCTGCGCCGTCTGCTGACGGGATGGCGGCTGCGGCCCAGCGCCAACAGCCTGAAACGCTCGCGCCGCAACATTTCCCACCATTACGACCTCAGCAACGACTTTTACCAGCTCTGGCTGGACGAGCAGATGGTCTACACCTGCGCCTACTTCCCCACGCCGGACGCCACGCTGGAAGAGGCGCAGGCCGCGAAAATGGACCACGTCTGCCGCAAGGTTTGGCTGCGGCCCGGCGAAACGGTAGTCGAGGCCGGCTGCGGCTGGGGGTCGTTGGGGCGTCACATGGCCAAGCACTACGGCGTCCGCGTCAAGGCGTTCAACATTTCCCATGAGCAAATCCGGTATGCCCGCGACCGCGCCAAGGCGGAGGGCCTGGACGGCCGGGTCGAGTACATCGAGGACGACTACCGCAACATCACCGGCCAGTACGACGCCTTTGTTTCGGTGGGGATGCTGGAGCACGTCGGCGTGGATCACTACCGTGAGCTGGGCGGCGTCATCCGCCGGAGCCTCAAGCCGGACGGCCGCGGCCTGGTCCATTCCATCGGCCGCAATTATCCGGAACCGACCAGCCCGTGGCTGGAAAAGCGGATCTTTCCGGGATCGTACATGCCGAGTCTCGGCGAAATGACCGGCGTCTTCGAGCCGTGCGGTCTGTCGATCCTGGACGTGGAGAACCTGCGGCTGCACTACGCTAAAACGCTCGACCACTGGCTGCGCCGCTTCGAGGCGTCGGCGGACCGGATCGAGCAGATGTTCGACCGGCGGCTGGTGCGGGCGTATCGCCTCTATCTGGCCGCGTCGATGGTGAGTTTCCTCGTCGGGTCGATTCAGCTGTTCCAGATCGTCTGCGCCCCCGCGGCGAGCAACGAAATCCCCTGGTCGCGGGCTTACGTCTACGACCGGCCGGCGGGGATCGTTACAAGGTGACAAGGTGATTTCATTCACCATGTCACCTTGTCGCCTTGTCATTCCCAACAAGGACTGGCGCCAT
This sequence comes from Gemmataceae bacterium, assembly GCA_035546275.1. Classification (GTDB taxonomy): domain Bacteria; phylum Planctomycetota; class Planctomycetia; order Gemmatales; family Gemmataceae; genus UBA4732. The sequence continues at coordinate 10,540 of DATKHW010000312.1, read as the reverse complement.
GCGCGAAGTCGAAACCATCGTAGTGGGTGGCGGCCCCGGCGGCAGCAGCGCCGCCGGCGAGCTGCGCCGCGCCGGCCGCGATTGCCTGGTGCTGGAGCGGAAGCCGATGCCGCGTCTCAAGCTCTGCGCCGGCTGGGTGACGCCCAAAGTACTCCGCGACCTCGCCATCGCACCGGCCGAGTATCCGCACGGCATGGTCAAGCTGGAGACGTTGAAGGTCTACTTCGGCCGCGGCCGGCGTCGCGCCCGGACCGTCTCGGCGGAGCAATACTCCATCCGCCGCGTGGAGTTCGACGCCTGGCTGCTGAAGCGCAGCGGCGCGGAGGTCGTGCAGCACACGGTACGCGAGGTGGCGGCCGACGGCGACGGCTACGTTCTGGACGGCGCCTTTCGCTGCCGTTTCCTGGTCGGGGCGGGTGGGACGAACTGCCCCGTAAAAAAAGCGTTGTTCGAGCCGGATCGGGGCGACTTGATCATCACGCAGGAGGTGGAGTTCGAGACGACGGTGCGCAACCCAGCTTGCGTCTTGTGGTTCCCCTACGCGGAATCCTGGGGCTATGCGTGGTACGTTCCGAAGGCCGGCGCCGTCAACATCGGGTTCGGCGGCCGGCGGTCGCGGCTGGAAAAGTGGGACCGCGGCCGGCTCTGGGACGATTTCGTCGGTTTGCTGCGCAAGGAGGGCTGTCTCACGGAGGAGCCGCCGGAACCGAAGGGGTATTCGTATTACGTCGGCCGGCGGCGGAAGCGTGTCAGGAAGGGAGACGCCTTCCTGATCGGCGACGCGGCGGGGCTGGCGACGCAGGATTTGGCCGAGGGCATCGGCCCGGCCGTGGAGAGCGGACTGTCGGCGGCGCGCGAGATTCTGGGGAAGGGGACTTATTGTTCCCGGTTTATCACGCGTTATTCGCTGCCGTTCTTGGCACGGCAGTTCCGCAACGTCGCTCATCTAGCGCCCTGAGGCGGCGCCCATATCTTCATGCCCAATTTCAGGCGGCGGCGGCAACGTCACCACCAGCGGCGGCTTGCTCGTCGCTGGCGCCGCGGTTGCATCGCAGCCCGTGCAGCGAATCTGCCAGCCGCCGCCCAGCGCGCGATATACCTGGATCAACCCCAGCGCGATTTCCCCCTGCGCTTCCGCCAGCGTGTTCTGCTGCAGCACCAGGCCCTGCTGCACCTGCGTCACGCGGGTGAAATCGACCGTCCCCGCCTTGTACTGCGCGATCACGATCCCGACGGCCTTATCCGCAGCCGCCACGCTCTCCGCCTGCGATTTCGCCCGCTGCTGGGCGTGCAAGAAGGTCGCCAGGCCGTCCTCCACTTCCTGCTCGGCGTTCAGGACCGATTGCTGATACGCCGTCGCCAGCTCCTGGAAACGGGCGTCCTGCAAGCGCACGTTGTTGCGAAGCCGGCCGTAGTTGAGGATCTTCCACTCGAACGAGGGCCCCACCTGCCCGTCCATGGCCGACGAGCGGAACAGGTCGGCGAACTCCTCGGCCGCATAGCCGAAGGTCCCGTTGATGGCGAAGCGCGGATAGAAGTCAGCCTCGGCCACGCCGATCTGGGCGCTCTGAGCGGCCGCCTGCGCCTCAGCTCGCCGTATGTCCGGCCGGCGTCGCAGTAAGTCGGCCGGGACGCCCACTATCGCGTCCGGCGGCGCTGCGGGAATCGCCTCCGCCGCCAGTTTCTCCCGCAGCGCTTCCGGCGGCATTCCCAGCAGGACGCACAACCGATCGCTCGTCTGCTGTAACTGGATCTCCAATTCGGGAATTTCGGCCTCGGTCTGGCCCAGCGTGCTGCGGGCCTGATCGACGTCCAGCTCGCCGACCGTCCCGATGCCGCCCTTGAAACGTGCTTCCGCCACGTTCAGCGTCTCGCGCTGCAGGTCGGCGTTGGCCCGCGCATATTCGATCTGCTTTTGCAGCGTACGCAGCTGCACATAGTCGGTCGCCACGTCGGCCAGCAGCGTCACCAGCACGTCGTCGTAATTCGCGACCGAGGCGCTCAGGTCGTCGGCGTTCGCTTCGATCGCCCGCCGAATGCGACCCCAGAAGTCGAGTTCCCAGCTCAGGTTGAAGCCGTAGTCCCACTGGCTGAAGAACTGTCGCAACGGGACCGGGCCGGTAGGAGTTGGAATTTGCGTGTTGGCGTTCTCAATGCTGAACGCATTCCGCGAGTAGCCGGCCGTCATGGTCTGCGATTGCGGGAACAGCTCGCCGCGGGCGATGGCCAGCTGGGCCCGCGCTTGCAGGATGCGGAAGCCGGCTTCGCGCAGCGTTAGGTTTTGCCGATAGGCGTTGCAGATCAGGTCGTCCAGCACGGGATCGTTGAAGACCTTCCACCACTGGCTCACGTCGTCCGAATCTTGCCGCACACGCTCATCGCCGGCTTCAATCCAATGGGGCGCCAGGGGCGCCGGCGGCGGACTGAAATTTGGCCCAACTTTGAATCCGTTGTGGATGTACTGCTGAACGCCGGTGCAGCCGCACGTCAGCAGGGATGCGGTCAGGAGCGACGCCAGGCCGGCGACGGCGCTTCGGGCGCCGGGTGGTGGAGTCGGCATACGGCAACCTCACGGGTCGGCGCCGCGCACGGGGCAGGGAGGGTGCGCGGCCGTCCAGGGACTATTCTCGGCAAATTCCGCAGGATCGGTTCACAGGAAAAGGTCGGCTTAATCGGAATGCAGCGCCTCACTCCCCCCCGACGTGTTCACCCTTCTCAGCCACCGAGCGTTTCATCAGCAGCACCAGGGGCACGAGCAGAATCCCCAGGACGGCCGCCACGAAGAAGACGTCGAAGTAGGCAAGAGCCGCCGCCTGCTGCTCCCGCAGGTTCGACAGCACCTCCGCGGCCATTTGCTGCGACCCGGTCGGATCGCCGGTGCGATGCAGGAAGAATTCCTGGGCGCGCTGCAGGAAGGAATTCACCGTCGGGTTGAGGGGATTGAGCGACTCGCCCAGGCGCTGCGTGTGGAACTGTTCCCGGCGCTCCTGAATCGTCTGGGCCAGGGATGTGCCGACGCTGCCCCCCTCATTGCGGAGCAAGGCGAGCAGGCCCACCGCCGCCCCGCGCCGATGCTTGGGGATGTACTTGAAGGCGGCCAAGTTGAGCGGGGCGAAGATCAAGCCCAGGCCCCCTGTCAGCACCATCCGGGGATAGGCCGCCTGCCACGGACTGATCTGGAGGTTCATCAGCGCCATCCAGAAGTTGCCGATCGCCACGACAATCAGGCCCGCCGCGATCAGCCAGCGGGCGTCGGCGCCCCGCCCCAGCAGGAAGCCGACGACCACCAACGCGCTGACCGAGGTAATGCCCCCGGGGGACAACACCAGCCCAGCGGCCAGGGCGTCGTAGCCGAACAGGGCCTGGAGCAGAGCCGGCAGCGAAATGCTCGCGGCGTACAGCACGGCGAAGGCGCAGAAAATGATGATGCAGGACATGGCGAAGTTGCGCTCGCCCAGCACGCGGAAGTTGACGACCGGGTTGTCAATCCGCATCTCCCGGAAAAGAAGCAAGCCGATCCCGAACACGAACACCGCGAACAAGGTCTGCACGCGCCAGAACGGGTCGTTTTGCCAGTCCCACTCCTGTCCCTTGCTGAGCATGGTTTCCCAGCTGGCCATGATCAGCACGAGCAGCCCCACGCCGATATAGTCGAAGTTCAGCGGCTTACGGTGCATCTCGGCCCGCTCCTGCTGGAGATAATCCGGATCCTTGACCAGGAACCAGCAGCTGACTAACGCGAACAGGCCCACCGGAATGTTGACGTAGAAGATGTAGCGCCAGTCGTAGTTGACCACGAGCCAGCCGCCCAGCGTCGGGCCGACGATGGGACCGATCAGGGCGGCGATGCCGAACATCGTCTGGGCCGCCCCCTGCTTCTCCGGTGGGAAGCTGTCCAGCAAGACGCCCTGGCTGCTCGGCTGAAGTCCGCCGCCGGCCAGGCCTTGCAGCACCCGGAACAGGATGATCTGGATCAGGCTTGTAGCCATGCCACAGAGCGCCGAGGCGAGGGTGAAGACGGCGATCGACAGCAGGAAGTAGTTGCGGCGGCCGAGGTAGGCCGAAAGCCAGCCGCTAATCGGCAGGATGACGGCGTTGGCGGCCAGGTAACTGGTGATGACCCATTCGCTGTCGGTGGCCGCCGCCGCCAGTCCGCCGGCGATGTAGCGCAGCGCCACGTTGGCGATGGTGGTGTCCAGCACTTCCATGAACGCGGGCACCACCACCACGGCGGCGATGATCCAGGGGTTGATCGCGGGGCGACCGATCGGAACCGCTTGAGGCGCCACGGCGCTCATGGGGGCTGCTCCGTGCGGGATGTATCCGGTCAGGGATGCGGATCGGGGGCGAGCATCGGCAGGGGCGACGCGGGCTGCAGCACCTTGCCCGCGTCCGGCCCCGTCGGCGGCTCCTTGTAAAAGACGTACGGCTCGACGGACAGACCGGCGAACAACGGCGTTTTTTCGGGATCGTAACCGACCAAGTCGATGCGGACCGGCAGGCGCTGGACGATCTTCACGAAGTTGCCGGTGGCGTTCTCCGGCGGCAGCAGGGCGAGCGTGGAGCCGGTGCCGTAGCTGAAACCGCTGATGCGGCCCTTGAACTCTTGCCGGCTGCCGTACATGTCCGCGTCGAGGCGCACGCGCTGGCCAATGCGCAGCTCGGCCAGCTGCGTTTCCTTAAAGTTGGCGTCGATCCAAACGTCGGTGAGGGACCGGACGGCCATGAGGTTCTGCCCCACCTGCACGTCGTTGCCGGGATTGACGTTGCGATTGGTCACTTGGCCGTCGATCTGGGCGACGATGTCGCAGTAGCAGAGGTTCAATTTCGCCTGTTCCAGATCGTGTTCGGCCTGCTTGACGGCGGGTACGTTGGGAAGGATGCCGGCGTAGATGCGATCGATGTCGCCCTCTGGGTGCTGTTTGTAGAAATCCTCAATGAGCTGTTTGGGGTTCAAATCATACGAGCTGGGGACGATGCCGAGCGGGGCCGCGCTCTGGAGCAGCTCCCCTTCCGCTTGGCGGACGGCTGAGAACGTCAGGTCGAGGTCGGGCGGAACCATCGTGAGATCGTCGATCCGTTGGGGCGCCGCGACGCCGGCGGCCAGCAGCGGCCCCCATCCCAAGGGCGCGGCTAGCAGACCCGGAAGGGCGACGCCCAGGTTCTGATGCACCTGCTGTTCCGGCGTGGCTGGCAGACCCAGCCCGACCCGGATCTGCAAGACCGTCTCCCGCGCCTGCTCAAATTGTGCGGCGGCGACGTCGGAGTCCGCCTGCCTTTTGTCGAGGTCCTCCTGGGTGATGGCGCCGGGATTGATGCGCTTCGTCTCCTGCCCCCGTTTGAGGTTATTCTCCGCGTCGGTCAGCCGGGCCTGGTAGGTCTTGAGGGCGGCGACGTTGGCCCGCAGCAGTGCGATCTGATTGTCCACTTCCTGGATGGCGTGTTCCAGCTTGAAGCGAGTGCCGCGGGCCAGGCCCACCTGCGCCCGCGCCTGGGCTTGGGCGGTCGCCAGCGCCGCCGCCTTGAGATCAACCTGAATCTGGTAAGGCGTTTTATCGAGCTGGACCAGCACATCGCCTTTTTTGACGCGGTTATTGTCGTCCACGAGAACCTTGACGACCTGGCCGGCCACCCGCGGCGCCACATAGGTGACGTGGCTGTTGACGTAGGCGTCGTCGGTGGACACCGTGGTCAGCGTCAGCATCAGCCACGGGGCCAGGAACCACACGGCGACCGCCAGGACGATCAGCACGATTCCAAGGATCACCAGGTTGCGCCGCAGGTGCGATTTGTGTGCGGGATGCGCGGGCGGCGGCGGTGGGACGCGATGATCCGTCGGGGCCGGCGGATGAGGATGCGCATCCGCGGAAGGCGGCGGGGCGACGGTCGTCGTCGCCGCCATGGCTTCCGAAGAGGCCGGCTGAGTCTGCTGCGCGTGTTCCGCAGGGTGATCGCTGGGACGGTCCATGGCGACGCATCTCCCTTCCCCAAACCGCTCGGCATTGCGGGAAGATGTCATCGGGTCGTCGGCGGCGACGCCCGGTTGACGTGTGCTGCTATTCTGCGTGCGATGGAAGGAAAGGCAACGGGTGGCGCTCCGCTTCCTTGCCGGCCCATGCGCGAAGCCTTACAATCGTCCCGTGTTTCCCATCGAGCCAATCCAGGAGCGATCGCCATGAACCCGTTTGAGGTGTTTGAGCTGCCGCTGATCCAGGGCATGTTTGGATTGAACGAGTGGGGAGGGATGGTGACCATCCTGGCGCTCGTAGCGGTCGCCTTTGTCTACTTCCTGGCGCCGGCCCTCGGGTACGCCACTTACAATCGCGGTTTGCTGCTGGGCGCCATGTGGGTGCTGATCGGCAAGATGGCCCTGCTGATCTTCCGCACTGGGATTCTGTTCCTGATGACGATGGACGAAGGATCGCGCAGCAATCCGTCCGGCAACCCGTCCTTGGCCAAGGATGTGGGCATGACGATGATGCTGTTCAGCATGTTGGAATCGGGCGTCTTCATCCTGGGCATGGCCCTGTTCACGGGCGGCCTGGCGTCGCTGCGGCGCGAGTCCGATATGGTGCGGCGGGAACCCGATCTGCGCCGGGCCCCGCCGCCGCGCTTCCCGAATGAGTGAGGGAAGCACCGGCGCTACGCCTTCTGCAACTCTTCCAAAATCAGCTGCCGCACCGCGTCGGCGTTGGCCCCGCCCTTTGTCTCGCGCATCACCGCGCCCATGAACGAGTTGGCCGCTGTCGTTTTGCCCTTCTTATACTGCGCCACGGCGGCCGGGTTGGCCGCGATTGCCCGCCGCACCGCGTCGCGCAGCGCCTCCGCATCGAGCGACCGAATGCCGAGCTGGGCGATCGCTTCCGGCGCGGAGACGCCGCTTTCCAGCATGTGGTTATAGATTTCCTCCGCCGCCTGCTTGCTCAGGCCGGCCGCCTTCTGCTCGGCGATCAGCCCGGCCAGCCGCTCCGCGCTTAGCGGAAAGTCGCGGACCTCCTGTTTCCGCTCCTTCAGCATCGCCAGCACCTTGTTCGTCACCCAGTTGCTCGCCGCCTTGGCGTCCCCGGTGCGGCGGGCCGTTTCCTCGAAGTAGGCGACGGTCGCCCGTCCCTGCCGCGTCAGGACGCCGACGTCGTAGTCCGACAAGCCGTACTCGCGGATCAGCCGCGCGCGCTGGGCGGCCGGCAATTCGCCCATTTCGGAGCGCACGCGATCGCGCCATGACTCATCGACCAGGACCGGGACGAGGTCCGGCTCCGGGAAGTAGCGGTAGTCGGCCGCCTCCTCTTTGCGCCGCTGCACCACGGTGACGCCGCGCGTCTCGTCCCAGCCGGCCGTTTCCTTTTCGCCAGGCGCCAGGCGCCGGCCGTCCCGGAGGAACGCCTCGTACTGCCGTTGCGCCTCGTACTTCATCGCCCGCTCGACGGCCCGGAAGCTATTGAGATTTTTCACCTCGACGATGGGCGTCGCCGCGAGGGGACCATCCCCCTCACCCCTACCCCTCTCTCCCGAGGGGAGAGGGGTAGGGGTGAGGGGGACATGGATATTGACATTGGCGTCGCAGCGAAGGCTGCCTTCCTGCATCTCGCAGTCGGAGACGCCGGTTTCGCGCAGTAGCAGACGGATTTCTTCCAGGTAGGCCTTGGCCTCTTCCGGCGTGGAAATCTCCGGTTTGCTGACGATCTCCAAGAGCGGCGTGCCGGCCCGGTTGAGGTCCACGAGGCTGTCGCGGCCGGCGCCTGTCTCGTCGTGCAGCATCTTGCCGGCGTCCTCTTCCAGGTGGGCGCGGATGATGCCGATGCGCTTTGGTCCGGCGGCCGTCTCAATTTCGAGCCAGCCGTCCTGGCTGAAGGGCAGGTCGTACTGGCTGATCTGGTAGTTCTTGGGCAGATCGGGATAATAGTAATTTTTACGATCCCACTTGGTGAAATCGGCGATAAGGCAATTGAGGGCCATGGCGGCGCGCAGGGCCAGGTCGAACGCCCGCCGATTCATGACCGGCAGCACGCCCGGCATGCCGATGCAGACGGGGCAGGTGGCCGAGTTGGGCGGCAGGCCGAACTCGGTGCTGCATCCACAAAACAGCTTGGTCCGCGTCAGCAGCTGAACGTGGACTTCCAGGCCGATGACTATGCGATAGGGGAGATCGGGCATGCGTTCATCTCGCCAATGGTAAACCAGCCCGCAGCGCAAGCAAGGGACGGCGTCGTCGTCCCTTGCTTGCGCTGCGGGCTGGTACGGACAGATTTCGATCAGTGGCGGCGCGTTGCCTTGCATCGCTCGACGGCCGTTGCATGCAGCAAGCCGTTGGACGCCAGCAGCCCGTTGCGCTGCCACGCCCCCGGCGCGCCATACATGATCGGCTCGCCGTGCAGCCCGGTGACGACGCCGCCGGCTTCCTCCACCAAAATGTGGCCGGCGCACACGTCCCAGTCGTGGAACGCCTCATACGAATTGACGTAATAGTCCGCTTCGCCGCGGGCGACCAGGGCCAGCTTGATCCCGGCGGAATACGTCTCCCGCACATGCGCCGGCGTCAGCGCCTGCACCAGCGGCGACGGCCCGGCGTCCTTCCGCGATCGGCTCTGCGTCAGCGTCGCCGCGGCCAGGTCGCGCACGGCCGTGACGCGGCATGGCTGGGGAGAGTCGCCGTCTTGCCGCCAGCAACCGCCGCCGCGGACCGCGTAGGTCAGGCGAGCCGTCGCCGGTTCCAGCACCACGCCGACCACAACGCAGCCTTCTTCCAGCAGCGCGATCATCACGGAGAATTCGCCGTTCTTTTTGGCGAAGCCGCGCGTGCCGTCGATGGGATCGACGACCCAGACGCGCGACCCCGAGCGCGGGGCCGCGGCGAGGGTCGGCGTTTCCTCCTCGGCGCATAGGGCGTCGGCGGGGCAGCGCTCGCGCAGCCGCTGCAGGATCGTTTCCTGAGATTGGCGATCGACTTCTGTGGTGATGTCGGCGCGGGCGTCCGGAATGGCCGTGAAATCGGCATAGGCGCCCAGGATCAAGCGGCCGGCCCGCCGGGCGGCGTCGAGGGCGGCGTCGAGGGCGGCGTCGAGGTCCTGTTCGTGGGCCATGTTCCGCTCGCACAGACGCCGACCACAGTTACCGGCGCGAAACCAACGCCTTGATTAACGCGATCAAACCGATGACGAACAGGATGGGCGGGTAGAAGAACACGTAGTCGAACTGCAGTCCGACCACGAACCAAACGACGGCGCCAATCATCATGAGGATGCCGCCTGCGATGCCGGCGTTGGTCATGCCGCCGCGTTGAACCGGCGGCGGTCGTCGCACGATGCGATCGGTGATGTCGTCGCGTCCGTAGGGCGGCCGGCGACGATAGTCGCCGTCGCGGTCGTAAGGGCTGCGATACGGCCGGCCGTAAGGCGGCGCGTCGGTGCGGTGACCGACGGGGATGGCGTCCGGCAGGTGGTTGTACGGGGCGCTCGGCAGGGGCGGCGGATCGTTCACCGGAATGGGCGGCGGCGCGAGCGGGGCGGTCGTGACGGCCGACGCGGGGACGATCAGCTTGTTACGGCAGTCCGGGCAGACGGCGTTGCGGCCGGCGTTCTCGTCGGCGGTCCGAAATTTGCGGCCGCATGTGCATTCAAACGTGATGGGCATGAGAGTCCTCCGGGCAAGGAGCAGTCATCAGGGTTTGAAAGAATCTTAGTTTATTCGCCGCAAAATGCAACGCCCGGCCGCCAACCAGCTGCAAAAGCCGACGGCACGAGGTCGCGCCGGTCGGAAGGCGCGACCCCGTGCCGTCGGCTTGGCCCGTGAATTCTTGTCTTCCTCCATCAGCGTGCGTTCAGCACCTTGACGTTGCCGGTGCTTTCCGCCGAATTCAAGCCGCCTTCGCCGTTGATGAGCGCGTCCAGGCTCTTGAGCCGGCTGCCGGCGTTGTTGATCGTCAGGATCAGCAGGTCCGCGCTGGGGCCGCCGATTTCATGGGCGAACAGCGAGCCGGTGCTGCCTGGCGTCAGATTGAAGTGCGATTCCAGCCAGTTCCAGGAAGTTCCGCCGTTCAACTGCACGGACAGCTTGCCGTCCAGTTTGCCCGAGTAGTTAAGGTGGGTCGTGGCTTCCTGCGAACCGAGATTTTCCGTCACGGCCACCTGGGCCAGCGCCGCGATGTTGGCGTTGATTTTGACGTTGACGCCCTGGTAGCCGGGGCCGCCCTGCACGTTCACGCCCACCTTCGCCGTCCCGCCGATGGGGCCGTTGAACGCCGCGTTGAATTGCCCCCAGCTGTCGCCGAGGTTGGCGGACAGTTGCAGATTGGTGTTCGTGATCGCCCCGAAATCGACGGCCACGTTCTCGTCGCCGCCGCCGCCGTTGATGCTGACGCCGAGGCTGGGGGCCGTCACCCCCTTGGAGAAGTCCAGCTTGACCGTGTCGTTGCCGGAGCCGAGCTTCAGCTTGAGCTGCTCGGAAGTGGTTAGGGGGTTGGTCAACGCGTAGTTGATCGTGTCGTTGCCCGTGGTCGAGTTGATGAGGATTTGCTGGACGCCGGTTTCGTTGGTCGCCTTAC
>DATKHW010000311.1:0-6719 GCA_035546275.1 Gemmataceae bacterium | reverse complement strand
CCTTCTTCGGACAGGACCTTGAGGTTGCGGTGCGTCGCGGCGATCAGGCGTACGTCGGTGCGCACTGTTTCATTGCCGCCGACGCGCTCGAAGGTCTGCTCCTGCAGCACGCGCAGCAGCTTGGCCTGCAGGGCCGGCGGCATGTCGCCGACCTCATCGAGGAAGAGCGTGCCGCCGGCCGCCTGCTCGAATCGGCCCTTGCGCTGGGCGACGGCACCGGTGAAGGCGCCCTTCTCGTGGCCGAACAACTCGCTCTCCAGCAGCGTCGGACTCAGGGCCGCGCTATTTACCTTCACGAACGGCAGATTGGCCCGGTCGGAATTGCGGTGGATGGCGTTGGCCGCCAGCTCCTTGCCGGTTCCGCTTTCTCCGGTAATGAGGACCGGCTCCCGCGTCGCCGCCACCCGGCCGATCGTCTTGAACACCTGCATCATCGCGGGGCCGCGGCCTACCAGCTCTTCCTCGTCGGCCTCGCCGGCCGGCTCGCTGGACAAGGCCCGCACCTGCACCGCCAGGGCCCGCTGCGTCAAGGCCCGCCGGACGGCGAAAATTACATCGTCGAGGTCGAACGGCTTGGTAATGTAGTCATAGGCGCCGAGTTTCATCGCCTCGATCGCCGCCGAGCCGCCGCCGTAGGCCGTCACCACGATCACCGGCGTTTCGTCCAGCCGGTCGGCGTGGGCCCGCAGCACCGCCATGCCGTCCATTACCGGCATCCGCAGGTCGAGCAGGGCCAGGGCCACGTCGGGGTCTTGCAGCGCCGCCGCCGCCTCGCCGCCGTCGGCCGCCTGGCGCACCTCATAACCTTCGGACCGGAGCAGCAGCGCCAGGTTGGTGCGGATGACGGCGTCATCGTCGGCCACCAGGATCGTCGCCCGATCCGGCACGCGGGTCATGACGTTTTTCCCTCGGCATTGTGCGCCGACAGCCGGACGACAAAGACGGCCCCGGAGTCGTCGGCGTCATCCAGGTCGATCTCGCCGTGGTGCTGCCGCACGATCTCGCGGCAAAGCGCCAACCCCAGGCCCGTCCCCTCCGGCCGCGTCGAGTGGAACGGCTCGAACAGGTGGGCGCGGGCTTCCGGCGACACGCCCGGCCCCGAATCGGCCACGCGCAATTCCACCTCCTTCGGATCGTCCAGCGCCCGCGTTCGCATGTCAAGGCGTCCGCCCTTCGGCATGGCCTGCAAGGCGTTCGCGGCCAAGTTCAGCACGACCTGCTGCAACGCTTCATGCGACCCCGCCACGCTCGGCAGGTCGGCTTGCAAATCGGCGTGCAGCTCCACGCACTGCGCGGCGGCCTGGGCGCGGACCAGCTCCAGCGTCTGGCGGACCACGGCGTTCATGTCCACCGGCCGGGCTTGCTCCCAGCCGGTGCGGGCGAAGTACAGCAGCCGGCTGACCAGGCCGTTGAGCCGATCCACCGCCCGAATGACGGCGTCGAGCGATTCCGGCGTCCGCGCCTGGTGCGGCAGCCGTTCCCACAGCTGCACGGTGGAGCGGATGCCGGCCAGGGGATTGCGAACCTCGTGGGCCACGCCGGCCAGCAGTCGGCCGAGCGATGCCAGATGCTCCGACCGCCGCAGGTCGTCGGCCAGCTTCTCGCGTCCGCGCCGTTCGCGCCAGAGCGTCCAGCCGAGATTGGCGGTGAGGAGGAGCGACAGAAGGATGCCGCCGAGGGCCAGGCCGACGGCCGTCTGGGTTCGCGCGAGCTGCGCCCGTTGATGTTCGGGACTGTCGAGACGGATCATCACCCAGGCCGCGGCGCGAGCCGGGCGCTGATCGCCGAGCGCGGCCGTACCGACCACGATGCGGTTGGGACTGACGTCGAACGTCTGAACGAGCGGACCGTTAGCCGGTGGGCGCGTCAGGCAATCCTGGATCTGCTGGCGGATATACGGGGCTTCGCGGGGCGGCGGACCGCCCGGCGGGCCGTCGTGACCGAACGGCGGCGGACCGCCGGGGCCGAACGGCGGCGGCCTATCCCAGTTGGACGGCGGGCCGTCACGGCCGGGCGGATGGTCGTGGTCGCCGTGGGGAGGCGGCCGATGGTCGTCGGGCGGCGGGTGCGGACCGCCCGGCGAGCCGCCGCCCACGAACTGATTGACGTCGTCGGCCAGGTAAAATCCGCCTTCCGCTCCGGGCTCAGCCGACAGGACTTGGTCGGCGATCGTGCGGCAGCGTTGTTGGAACGAGGGCGGCGGACCGCCCGCGGAAGGCGCGTAGTCATTCAGAAGGGGGACGCCTTGCTCGGCGAGTCGGGCGGCGGCAGCGGCGGCCTGGTCGCGGACGTGCAGCTCCTCGCCGGGCTGCACAAACGCCATGACGCTGCTGACGCCCAGCGCGGCCAGTGAGCCGAGAAAGAGGAGAACCACCAGGGCCGCCTGCCAGCGCGCTCCGATCTTGAACCGCATAAGGCGCCCTATTGCATTCAGCCTGCGACGCCAGCAAAGGCCGCCCTTGCTGGCGTCGCAGGCTCGAAATGACCGTTCAACATCACCGATCACGATCCGGTCCAGGCCGGCCGGGGCCGCCCGGCGGAGGACCGTCAGGACCGCCGGGGCCGCCCGGACCACCGCGTCCCGGTCCGTCCGGACCGCCGGGACCGCCGCGACCGGGACCGCCGGGGCCGCCGGGGCCGCGACCCGGACGCAGATCCTGGAGCATCTGCTTCTGGTCGGCCGTCAGGATCTTATCGAGCTTTACGTCCACTTCCTTTTGCAGATCGTCAAGCTGTTTTTTCTGATCGTCGGTCAGCTTCAGCTGCTCCACTACGAAGGCCGGCAGGATCGTGCCTGGCTTCGGAGGACCAAAGCGGCCGCCCGGACCGCCCGGGCCGCCCGGACCCGGAGGGCCGTCCGGACCGCCGCCAGGACCGCCGGGACCGCCGGCGCCGGGAGGCTGCCGATCGCCGCGCGGCGGAGGAGGGTTATCGCCGTCGCCGCGGGGACCGCCGGGGCCGCCGCCGCGGGGAGCGTCCGCGTCCAGCTTGGCCGCCAGCGCCATCAGCTCTTCCTTGGTGACGAAGCCGTCCTTGTTCGTATCGGCCATGTCGAACAGTCGCAGCAGCCGTTCGTCGGTGATCTCGTCCCGCGTCAGCTTGCCGTCCTTCTTCTTGTCAAACGCCATCATCTTCACAACGAGCGGGGCGTTGCTGTAGTCCTTCACCTTGGGGTCGTCGGCGGGTTTGGCGGCCGGCGGTTGCGCCGCCGCCCACGACAGCCCCGTCGCCAGGCAGGCCAGGCTCAGGGAGAATCGCACCAGATTTCGCATGTTTTTTCTCTCCATCAGGGGTCGGGGATAGTCGGTCGAAGCGTTTCGGTTCATTTCGGGTGATCGGCGTCGGCGGGCGTGGCGCCGACCACCACGTCGAAGCGGGCCGTCAGCTCGCCGATCTTCGAGTCCTTGAGCGGGATGAAATCGACCAGCACCAGCTCGCGGTCGAGCGGATCGCGCAGGCCGGCGAAGACGCCGTCCGCCCTGTTTTGCGGATGGCCGTTGATGAACAGCTGCGTCGTGAGCAGCTCCTTGCCGCCCTTCTTCACCTTGACGTGAATATGCGGCGTGCGGCCGGTGTACGGAACCGGTTTGATGGTGCGGAAGTAGTACTCGCCGGTCGTGCCGGTGATGAAGCGGCCGAAGCCCTGAAAGTTCGGGTCGTTCCGGCCGCCGCTGGACCCCTGGGCGATGTAGACGCCCTTGTTGTCGCATTGCCAGATTTCGACGGTCGCATTCAGGATCGGCTCGCCGCTCGCACTCAGGATGCGGCCGGTCAGGTGGGCGACGTCGCCCACGGCCGGCGTGATGGCGTCGTTGATGACGAGCAGGTCGTTGTCGGTGTCGAGCGGCAGCTTGGGCGGGTAGAACGGCCCTTCGGTCAGGCGAGGCGTGCGGCTGAGCGCCTCGGCGAAGGCGCCGCGCACCTTGCCGAAGGCGGCGGCGCCGAGGCCGACGGCGAGGCTGCCGCCGAGAAAGCGGCGTCGGTTGACGAAGGCAAAGGAACGATTCACGGAATCATCTCCTGAAAGGGAAGTCCTGCGATCGATCAGTGGGACGAACGGATGAAAGCACGCCCTGCGCCGAAACGAGACGCGCAACTTACTTTGAAACTCCGAGACGGCGGAAAGGATCGGCAGAAAAGAGTTTGCGTCGAAAGAAATATCGCAAACGGCCCGCGCTTCCGTCACGGATGAAATTTGGCTGCGCCAGGGGCCGACCAAGGTTGGGCGGAAATCCCCCGCCCCTCTGAGGGATTACCGCCCAATAATTCCTTGAGCAGTCGCAATTAACCAACCAGCAGGAAATCGTCGGCCCGCCGCAGCAGCCGGAAGTGCGCCCGTTCCAGTCGGAGCAATTCCTCCGCATCGGCCGAAACAATTTCGTAATAGAGCGCCTCGACGGCCTCCAGGCCGAACGCTTCGTCGCCGTCGTAAGCCGTCACCGGGGCGCCGCCGCCCGCCACCGCCGCATCGAGCATGAAACCGTCCAACAGACACCGTAACGTCACAATAGACTCCCATTGGCGCACGGAAGCGAACGTCTCTTCAAAAAAGACTAACGGCCCAGCGGTCGGCGGTCCAGCCCGGTAGAAGCCGGGTAGGAGGGCGCGGAGACCCCGCCCCTACCGTAGGGGCGGGGTCTCCCCGCCCTCCTACTCTGCACGTCCCCCTTGTTTTAATTTCCGTGCAATGCGACGATTAAACAAAAGCACGGCTCCGCCGCGGCCCTTCCGCAGCGTTGCGAACCCGGCAGGCCGACGCCTTCCATGCGGAGAAAGGCATGACCGCGAAGCGCGACGACAAGGCCCCGACCGGTCGGCTCGACGAAATCCCAACTGAGTGGAGCCTGCTGCGGCTGGCCCACGACAATCCTTCCACGGTCGGCGAGGCGCGCAACCTCCTGGTGCGCCGTTACGCCAAGGCGATCCGCAACTACGTCGGCGCCCTCGTCAAGGAGCCGCAGGACGCCGACGAGGTGGCCCACGATGTTGTGGTGAAGCTGCTGCGCGGGGCCTTCAAGGCGGCCGACCCGAAGCGCGGCCGGTTCCGCGATCTGCTGACGGTGGCGACGCACAATACGGTCCGCACCTACTGGAGCAAGAAGCTGTCCCGGCCGCTCAACGACGTGGACCTGAGCAACGTGCCGGGCCGGACGACGACGGACAGCCTGGAGCAAGAAGACCTGGCCGTCTGGCGGACCGCCGTGCTGGATTTGGCCTGGAAAGCGCTGGAGGAATACGAACGGACGCATCGCGGCAGCGTGGCCTGGTCGGTGCTGCGGCTGCGAGCCGACTTCCCGGACGACGACATGGATCAGCTGACGGCGCGGCTGTCGGAAAAGACGGGCAAGCCGTTTCAGGCGGCGGCGCTGCGGCAACAATTGCGGCGGGCGCGGCTGCGCTTCGCGCAGATGATCCTGGAGGAAGTGGCGGCCGGCATGCACGATCCGACGCCGGAGCGCGTCGAGGAGGAGCTGCGCGACGTGGGGCTGTATCCCTATGTCAGCGATTTTCTGCCTCCGGATTGGCGGACCAGCGGCATGTTACAAAGCTGAGGCGGGCGTCTTTCACCCTTGTCCCCCGCTTCGGGGCAAAGGGGCCGGGGGGTGAGGAGGTTGGAGCTAACAGCTAATAGCTGATAGCTCATAGCTGTTAGCCAAAGGCCAGGCCAATAAGAGGGCGTCTAGCAAGCCCCTGTCCCCCGAAGCGGGGAAGGGGGGCTTCCGGCGCACCCTCATCGCTGCCCTTGCAAAGCTCCGCTGCGCGCTCTAAAAAACAATTTCTACCAGTCCGCAGGAACCGGACCCTTCGGGGAGCAAAGACCCCCTTGCGGACCGGGGCCGATGGGAAGTGAATCATGATCCAGGTCGATCGACTGACCAAATTCTTCGGCAACGTCCTGGCCGTCAGCAACGTCAGCTTTCAGGTGGAAAAGAACGAAATCGTCGGTCTGCTAGGCAACAACGGCGCCGGCAAAACGACGATCATGCGCATCCTCACCACCTATCTGCCGGCCTCCAGCGGCGTGGCCAAGGTGGACGGCTTCGACGTCATGAAGGACTCGATGGAGGTCCGCAAGCGCATCGGCTACTTGCCGGAGAACATTCCGCTCTATGGCGAGATGCGCGTCGACGAGTACCTGGATTTTCGCGGGAAAATCAAGGGCGTGGAACGGCGGAAGCGCCGTGAGCGCGTGGCGCACTGCATCGACCGCTGCCGGCTGGAAGGGGTTCGCCGCAACCTGCTCGGCTCGCTGTCCAAGGGCTTCCGCCAGCGCGTCGGTTTGGCCGACTCCCTGATCGCCGACCCGCCGCTGCTGATCCTCGACGAGCCGACCGACGGCCTCGATCCGGGGCAGAAGCAGGAGACGCTGGCCGCCCTCCGCGACCTCGGCAAGGACCACACCATCATGCTGTCGTCGCACCTCTTGACCGAGGTGGAGACGATCGTGCAGCGCGTCATCATCCTGCGCCGCGGCCATTTGGGTTTGGCGAAAAAGCTCTCCGAATTGGAGACGGATTCGCTCATCGTCGTCGAGGCGCGGGGGCCGTCCGACCAGGTGGCCAACGCCTTGCGCGGCGTGGACGGCGTGACCCAGGTGAACTTCCACGCGCTCGGCGACGGCTTGCAATCCTACGACGTGCGGACGCGTCGTTCCGAGGATTTGCGGGAGCAGATCTTCCGCGTCATGGCCAGCCACAACTGGTCGGTCCGCCGGCTCG
>DATKHW010000310.1:0-3098 GCA_035546275.1 Gemmataceae bacterium | reverse complement strand
ACGACTTCGCATCAATTATTGGACGGCGTCGCGTTGCAGTTCACAGCGACTCCGAGATTAAAGGTATTGTACGGACTAAATCCCAAAGGTCAAGCAAATCCCCGGCCCGCACCCGGCATTTCAAACCCCTGCTGTCGGACTATGCACTGCAAAGTTCTGGGAAGAGGCGTCCGGCGTCGCGGAACGCGAGATCGCTTTGTCCCCTGCATGGTCTTCCAGTCGTTCGATCAACCCGGCGAGCAAATCGCGCAGGCCAGGCTCCTGTTCCTGCGTCGCCTGCTGCTTCAGGGCGTCCCGCCATACCGCGCCGCCCATGCCGAGTGATGCGACAAGGTCAATCGCGGCCTTGCGGAGCCGGTGCGCGGGGTCGGCCAATGCGGCGGCGACGACCGTCGCGGCGCGGCCGTCGGCGGGGTCCTGCGACAGGAGGAAGCGGGCTGCGATGAGACGGATGCGAGGGTTTGGATCCTCGATCAGCAGTGCAAACGCTTCGCCCACCCGGGCCGGCGGCGCCTTGCTCAGGGCGAGAGCCGCATTCAGCCGCAGGCCGTCGCGCGGGTCGGACGCGCATTCGATCAGAGCGGGCACGGCCTCGGCGGGCAGCGCGTCCAGCCGCGCCAGGGCGTACGCCGCGTTGGCTCGCACCTGCACCTCTGGGTCGCGCAGCGCTTCCACGAGTCCTGGAACGACCTCGGCTGGGACGGCCGCTGCCTTCACCAACCCCGCGGACGCCGTCTTGCGGATCTCGCTGGAGGCGTCCTTCAGGCCCGTCACCAGCGCCGGTACGAATTCGGGTGGCTGGATCATCACCAGGGCGCGCATGGCCTGTTCCCGGACGTTCAAGTCAGCCGTCTGGGCCGCTCGCAAGAGGGCCGGCCCCGCCTTCGCGGCCGACGGTCCGAATCGGCTCAGGGCCAGCGCGGCGTGCAACTGCACCCACGCACTGTCGTCGTCGAGCAGAGTACACAGGCCGTCGATCGCCGGTTCCGAGACGCCCGCCAGCTGTGGCAGCGCCTTCGCCGCCTCCACCTTGACTGGACCCGCGGCGTCCCGCAGCGCACGCACCAGCGCGGCGACGACTTCCTCCCCCGCCTCGCCGCGCCTGCCCCACGCCTCCGCGGCGGCCGCCCGGACGTGAGCGGCTGCGTCTTCCATCGCCGCCAGAAGGACGCGATCCGTGTCGGCGGTGGATTTGCCAATCGCGCCCAGGGCGCGGACGGCCTCGGCGCGGACGCCCTCGTCCTCGTCCGCGACGGCCTTCTCCAGCGCCGCGGCCGCACACACGGCGGCGTCGCCCATCTTGCCCAGCGCCTCGGCGGCGTTGGTCCGCACTTGCGGGTTCATGTGACCCAGGGATCGAATCAGCGCCGGGACGGCGCCGTCGGCCGACTCGCCCATCTCGCCCAGGGCCTCCGCCGCCATCGCGCTGACCCAGTTGTCCTTGTCGCGCAAGGCTCGCACTAAGCCGGGCACGGCCTCCGCTGCCCCCTCGCCGATTTTCCCCAGCGCCTCCGCTGCTTTCGCACGAACGCGGTCGTTTGTGTCCTTGAGCGCCTTGACGAGCGCCGGCGTGGCCTCCGCCGCCGTCTCGCCGATGGTCCCCAGCGCCTCCGCCGTCTCCGCGCGGACCACGTTGTCCCGATTCGTCAGCCCCTCGACCAGCGTCGGCGTGGCATCCCCGTTCAGTGTGCCGATCCGGCCCACCGCCTCGGCCGCCGCCTGGCGTACGGCTTCCTCCCGGTCCTGCAAGAGCGGTACAAGGGCCGGGACCGCCGAGGCCGCCTTCTCTTTCAGCGTTCCCAGCGTCCGCGCCGCCGCCGCCCGCACCGCCTGGCTCCCATCCGACAGCAGCCCAACTAGGGCGGAGACGACAGCGTCCAGCGCCCCTTCGACGCGGCCCAGCGACTCGGCCGCCTGGCAGCGAACCGCCTCGTCCTCGTCGCGCAACAAAGCAATCAACTCCGGCGCCGCCGCCGCCGCGGCCGGGCCGATCAGGCCGAGCGCCCGGGCGGATTCCCTGCGCACCGCCGTCGCCGGATCGGCCAGTGCGCCCCGCAACGTCGAAACGGTCAGCCCGATCAAGGCCGCCGCGTCCCCCGCCGCCGCCAGCGCCCTCCTCCCGATCATCAGCCCGATCAGCCGACCCGGAATGCTGACGGCGCGGCCGAGGAACCGCTTCCGCCGAACCCCACCCCAGCTGGCGCCGCCGATTTTCCCCAGCGCCGCCGCCATGCTCTCGCGCACCCAATCGCTGGGGTCGCGTCGCAGCTTGACCAACTCCGGCGCTGCGTCGAGCGCATGCAGACAGCCGATGGCGCCGGCGGCGATGGCCCGCACGTTCTCGTGCGGGTCGTGCAGGCAGCGAGTCAAGACCGGCAGGGCCGCCGGGCCGATGTTCGCCAGGATGCGCGGGATCTGGTCGCGCTGCTCCTTGGTGAGGAATTCGATGGACCGCAAAGATAGCAGCAGCGGTTGGACGGCGACGACGCCATGCTGCGGCAGCGACATCCGCGCCCGCTCGGCGATCGGCTCATGCGGACTCCAGAACTCCGCAATGGTTTCGGAGAGCACCTTGCCGCGGCGCACTGAGGCGAACAGCTGTTGGAGAAGCACCAGGGTGAAGAACGCCTTGAATGCCGTCAGCAGCGCGGACGCCGGCCAGGCTATGGGGTGGACGTAGGTCGTGCTCAGGAAGTGGTGCGAGCTGGCGAGGTCCAGCAAATCCATGATGCGGAGGATGTGGACGATTGGGTACGCCAGAAAATCCACGTAAGTCGGCGGCTTTTCCGCGCCCAGGCTGTACCAGTTCGCTCCGACAGTATGGTACAGGCCCTCGTTGAGCATGGCGAAGCCGCCGACCGCGGCGACGGCGGCGGCTAGCAGGAGGGGAACGCCGACGCGGTGGCCGTACCGGATCAGATTGGACGCCAATGCCTGTCCCTTGAGTGGGTTATGGATCGCCTTGTAGCCGCGGCCGACCTCGTAGCGCTCCAGGTCGATGAACATGTACGCCAGGCAGGCGGTGACGCCCGTGAACAGAAGGGCGGCGCCGGACAGCACCGCCAGCCACGGCGCCTGCAGCCCGCCCACCCAGCCCA
>DATKHW010000309.1:0-8186 GCA_035546275.1 Gemmataceae bacterium | reverse complement strand
CTTGCACCAAGGGCCAGCCTTGGCCGCCCAGCCCGACAATGAAAACTTGCCCTTTCCAAACGGGGGCAAGGCCGAAGCTGCTGCGACGGCGGTCGTACACCAGGCAGCTGATCGGAGCGCCGGCTAGATTGGGGCGCTCCTCCCACTTCGTGCCGTGCTGCACCACCTCCCAGACCTTCCCGTTCGCCCCGGCGACCCAGGCCATGTCCGATGCCACGATGCGGACGTCGTAGAACGCCTGGTCGGCCGCCGCGCCCGAACCGATCGCCTGCCAGTGATTTCCCCGATCTTGGGATCGCAGCAGCGCTCCGTGGTCCCCCGAGCCTTGGAACAGCGGCAGCAAGATTTGATCGAAGTCGGCGCTCAACCGACCCGGATAGAAGTGGCGGTAGGGATAGTCGGGTCCGGGTCCGCCCCAGTACCCGGCCGGCCCCGTCTCGCTAGGTCTTGGTTCCATCGTGGGGCTTGGGTTGATTTTCTCCCAGGGGCCCATGGCGCTGGCCCGCCGGAACAGCACGAGGTCGTCGCCCTCTCTGCCGGCCGCCAGCGCCAGGTTTTTGGGGACGAATGCCAACGACCGCACCTCTGCGGTTCCCGGGAGTGGGACCGGAGACCATTTTTCGCCGCCGTCGTCCGTGTGGTAAAGGCGGTCGCTGCTCATCCAGCCGGTCCGTTCGTCCTCGAATTGCAGGACGTAGACAGGGTGCGGCGCTGGCGCCGTCCGGATCGACGCCCAAGTGCGCCCGCCGTCGATGGTCTTGTAGAGGTTTTGGCGCGATGCGGCGTAGCCGACCTGCCGGGTGGGGAAGGCGATGCGGTCGAAAACCTCGCCTCCCTTGCCGATCGTAAACACCTCCCAATGCGGCCCGGTGGGCGGCGGCTTGGGCGGCCCGACGTCTGGCCCGACGACGCTGAGCTGCTCGACGCCGCTGGTGGACGAGCCGTAGTTGCCGTCGCCACTGTATAGGGCGACGAACGAATAGCTGCCCGCCGCCAGCGGCCCTTGTGGATCGGAGTTGCTGCCGAGCGCGAAGGTCCGCTGATAGATGGGCGTCCCGGTGGCCGCGAGGTTGGGATAGAAGAAGTAAGTGACGGTGCCGGTCGGCGCGATCGTGCCGTTGCTGGCGACCGTCGAGGTGTCGTAAACCGACGATCCCGGGGCCAGGGGGCCGGCGACCGACGTACCCTTGGCGGCGTTCGTACCGTCGGCGTAAGTGTTGTTGACGGCGTTGTCGATGGTGGTCCGGACCGATGAGGAGGATATCGAAGCCCTAACCGGATCCGCCGAGGCCGTATTCGGGCCGGTGGGTGCGGCGGCGACCGGCCCAGGCGGTCGCACGTCTCGGCTGGCCGGCGGCGCCAGGAAGCGCTGTCCCAGGATGACCACGAGCAGCGCCAGCGCCAGGACGGCGACTGCCGCGCCGCCCCAGAGCCATGCGGGTAACCGCCGCGGCGGACTCAGCGCCGGCGCGGCTTCCGTTAGAAATCGCCGAAGGTCGTCGGCCAGGGCCTCCGCGGTCGGATAGCGTTCCGCCGGGTCTTTCCGCAGGCAGCGCAGGCAGATCGCTTCCAGCCGCGCGGGTACGCCGGGGCTGAGTTGACTTGGCGGCTGCGGCTCCGCCGTCAGCACCTGAGCCAGCGTGCTCAGCATCGTGTCGCCGCGGAACGGCGGCCGACCGGTGAGCATCTCGTACAGGATCGCCCCCAAGGCCCAAATGTCGGCGGCCGGCCCCACCTGCCTGTTCTGGCCCTGCGCCTGTTCGGGGGCCATGTAACTGGCCGTGCCGAGGATGGCCCCTTCCGCCGTCTGGCCGGAGGCGTCCAGCAGCTTGGCGAGGCCGAAGTCCACGATCTTGGCCAGCCCATCCGAGGTGAGCAGGATATTGGCGGGCTTGAGGTCGCGGTGGACGACGCCGCGCCGGTGGGCGTGCTGCACCGCCCGGGCCAGCGTTTCGACCATCGCCGCGGCCTCGGCCGGCGGTTGCGGCCGTTTGGCGAGCTTGCGGTTCAGGCCGCCGCCTTCCATGTATTCCAGGGCGAAATACAACCGCCCGCCGTGGTCTCCGATGTCGTAGACCTGGACGATGTGTGCGTGATGCAGCCGCGCCGCCGCCTCCGCCTCGGCCCGGAAGCGGGCGGCTTCCATCGCCCCGGCGTCGGACTCCCGGAGGAGCATTTTCAGGGCGACCTCGCGCTTCAGGCTGACCTGCCGGGCCTTGTAGACGACGCCCATCCCCCCCCGGCCCAGTTCGCCAAGGACCTCGTAACCGGGGACCGCGGGAAGCCGAGGCGAAGGGGACGGCGGAACGGCGTTGCGGGAGAACGACGCCGACTCACCCACGCCGGGATCGACGACTGAGCAATGCTCCTGGCCGCAAGCCGGACAGGCGGAGGCGACCGGCCCGGCTTCGGCTTCCCATTGGTGTCCTTGTGGGCAGGAATAGAGGAGCGGCATAGGTCCGTGGCTCCACAGGAAAATCGCCGCGGGCTGCGGCCCGCAGGTTTCTGGATGTCCTGGATTTCTCCCATTACTTATTCAGAGCCGGCGGCAGCGGCACATCCTCGATGGGAGCGACGTTTTGGAAGTAGAAAGTCGCCTTGTCGGCGCCGGCGTCGGGACTCGTCATCTTGACCCAGAAGGTGCGGCCCACGTCGTTCGCGGGCGCCAGCAGGTCGCGGGCCAGGACCACCGACGCCACAACCTTGCGGTCGTCGTCCTTGAAGACGCCGTGCTTGGTCTTCGTCTTCGGCTCCATGTAATAGATGGGGGCGAACACGTCGCCCGTGATGTCGGTGTCTCCGGGTATGGCGAAACTGCCGTGGTAGGCCTTGATCGGTTTGTCGGTCGGGTTGCGGTAGCGGAAGCTGACTTGAAGGCAGCCGTCGCTGGTTCGCTTGATTTCCGTGATTTCCAGGGCGGCCCCGGAATCGTGCATCCCGCTGGCCACGACGCCGTCGGGGTGCGTGACCGTCAGCGCGTCCTTGCCTTGGAGCGCGGCGAGAAGCCGGTCGGAGGCCCCGGCCTTCCGCAAGCGGTCGATGACGCCGTCGTCCACCTGGAAATCGAGGCCGCCCTTTTTCATCCGGTCGATGACGGCCTGGTCGTCGATGGCCAGTTCCACCAGCTTGAGGACGTCGGCCTCCGTGAGCGGCTTGGGTTTAGGCGGTTCCGCAGGCGACGCCGTGGCGCACAGGACCGCGGCAAACAGGACCGCGCCAAGCAATCGCTTCACCGACTTCATGAAATGCTCCTTTCCGCGTTTCGCGCTCCGGATGGTGAGGGGGGACGGCGAGAAAGGAAAGGCGCCGCCCGGGTCCGGGGCCTGTTCCGAATATAGTAGCCCTTGCCGGCTCGCATTCCTAACGGTTTCTACTGCTGCGCCGCACTTCGCGCCGCCGCCAATCGCCGCCGCGCCTCTTCAATGGAATTCGCTCGCAATGTGACATGCCCCAGCTTCCGCCCCCGCCGCGGCGCCTTACCGTAGAGATGCAAGTGCGCCCGCGGCAGCGCCAGCAGCGCCGCCGCGTCCGGCGTCGTGCCGATCAGGTTCAGCATCGCGCTGCTTCCGACCGCCGCCGTTGAGCCAAGGGGCCAACCGACGACGGCCCGTAAATGGTTATCGAATTGACTCGTTTCCGCCCCTTCAATCGTCCAGTGCCCGCTGTTGTGGACGCGCGGCGCCATTTCATTGGCGATCAGACCGCCGCCGCTCTGGAAGAATTCCACAGCCAGGACGCCGACGTAATTCAATTCGCGGAGAATGCGGAGCGCATAGTCGCTAGCGACAGACTGCAACTCCGCCGACACGTCCGGCGCCGGGGCCAGCGACCAGCGCAAAATGCCATGTTCGTGATGGTTCTCGACCAGCGGATAGAAGGCGACGGCGCCGTCGCAGCCGCGCACCGCAATTTGCGACAATTCCCGGTCGAAGGGGATGAATTCTTCCAGCAGTAGGGGCCGGCCGCCCAGCGCGCGCCACGCTCGGTCTGCATCCTCGGGGCCGCGCAGCACCGCCTGCCCTTTGCCGTCGTAACCCAGGCGGCGCGTCTTGAGGACCGCGGGATATCTCAGCTGGCGCAGGCCGTCGAGCAGCTCCGGCTGCGATTCGACGGCGACGTTCCGCGTCGTCGGCACATTCAGCCGCTGGAAAAGTTCCTTCTCAGCCAACCGATCCTGGCTCGTTTCCAGCGCAACCGGCGGCGGGTAGACTGGCACGCGCTCCGCCAGCAGCCGAGCCGCATTGGTCGGCACGTTCTCGAATTCATAGGTGACGACGTCCAGCCCCTCCGCGAAGCGAAGCAGGCAATTCGGATCGTCGAAAGCGCCGACCATGCGTTCGGCGACCTGCCCCGCCGGCGATTCCTCCGCCGGATCCAGGAAGCGAAACCGCAGCCCCAGCGGCAGCCCCGCCAGGGCCAGCATCCGCCCGAGCTGACCGCCGCCCAGCACGCCGACCGTCGTCATGGCGCCTCCCGCGGGTCGGGCTGCGCCAAGACGGAGCGCATCTGCTCCTCGCGGCGGCGTCGCAGGGTTTCACGATATTGCGGATATTTGTTCGCCAGAATAGACGCGGCCAGGAGAGCGGCGTTGACGGCGCCGGCCCGGCCGATGGCCAGCGTCCCGACCGGCACGCCGGCCGGCATCTGCACGATCGACAGCAGCGAATCGACGCCGTGCAGCGCCTTCGATTCGACCGGCACGCCCAGCACCGGCAGCGTCGTCTTGGCCGCCGTCATACCCGGCAGATGCGCGGCCCCGCCGGCCCCCGCGATCAGCACCTCGAGGCCGCGCCCTTCCGCCGTCCCCGCGTACTCGAACAGCAGGTCCGGCGTGCGGTGGGCCGACACCACGCGCACCTCATATGGCACGCCCAATTCGTCCAGCGTCTGCGCGGCGTGGACCATCGTCTCCCAGTCGGAACGCGAACCCATGATCAGACCGACCAGCGGTTGCATACGGTCCTCCTCGGGCCATTGTAGTATTATGCGCCCGGATTCGGGCACTGGTCCTCGTCCGCCGAGGAGCGGCCGTTCCGCCCCGCCCTGCCGAGCCAACTCTACGGCGAACCTTCCGTTGTATCTGCCCCCGGAACGATGGTAAGATCCGCAAAGAGGAGAAAGTCATGTTTGAATTGACGGAAGAACAGCCACATGAACTGAGCGCGCCGGAGCCTGTGGCTGTGGATCCCCAGACCGGAAACGCTTACGTATTGGTCACGCGAGAAATCTACGAGCGCATCAAGGACCAACTCTACGACGACAGTCCGTGGACGGACGAAGAGCTGGACCTCCTGGCGGCAGAAGCCGCAGATCTCCTCGGCTGGGAGGGCATGGAAGCGTATCAAGACGAGGAAGCGTGACGCTGAACCGTGGTGATGTGGGCCTGGCTCGCTTTCCTCATGCCGCAGGCGGCAGGGGCAAGAAGCGGCCCGTCGTGGTCGTGCAGGCGGATCTTTATAACCGAAAGGCCCGCCATGTCATCCTCGCCGAGGTGGCGGGCAACCTCGCCGTCGCCCCCGACCCTGCCAACCTTCGGATCGACATTTCCACACCGGAAGGAAAGGCGACAGGGTTGGTCCAGGATTCCATAGTGACCTGCCTGTTTCTGGTCACAATGACCGAAATTCGATTCGGGCAACCGATCGGTAAACTGTCGCCAGCCCTACTGCAACAGCTTGACGGCTGTCTAAAGGCGGCGCTGGGTTTGCCGTAGTTGAGTGTGCTGAATCCGGGTTTCGTTGATGCCGACGGACCTGCCGATCTTTCTCCCTGCTTCCCTAACGCCCCAGCAGCACCGCGCCGTCGTCACGCGCCAAACCTCCATCGTCCTCTCCTCCGGCGCCGGCTGCGGCAAGACGCACGTCCTCACAGAGCGTTACCTGTCGCATCTGCGCAATGACGGGGCCGAAGTCGGCCAGGTCGTCGCCATCACGTTCACCGACCGGGCCGCCCGTGAGATGCGCGGCCGCATCCGCGGCGCGGTCGAACAGCTGCTCCGCACCGCCGACGACGCCGGCGCCGAAACGTGGACACGGCATCTCCGCAATCTGGAGACGGCGCCGATCAGCACCATTCACGCCTTCTGCGCCGCCCTGCTCCGTCAGAACGCCGTCGAAGCCGGCGTGGACCCGCGCTTCGACGTGCTGGAAGAAATCCTCTCCGTCAACGTGGAAACAGATGCGATCAATTCCTGTCTGCAAAGGCTTTTGACCGCGCCAACCGAGGCCGGCGAGGACCTGAAGCAGCTGATCCTGCTGCATGGCTGGCGGCCGGTGGTGGACGGCGTGACCGGTCTGCTGCGTTCGCGGGACGAGTCGAGCTGGCGCCGCTGGCTGGACGAGCCGGCGGAGCGCATCGCCCAGCAATGGCGCCATTACGCCCGGCAATCGCTGCTGCCGCGCCGGTTGGAACAGGTCATCGGCGCCCGGCCGGCCGTCCTTCGCTGCCTGGATTTGCTGCGCCGATCGCCGCCGCTGCCGGGGCCGATTGCGGATAATGTGCGTCGCCTTCTGGACACATTGCCGCAGCTGGGGGCGGCGCCCGATCTCGGTGCGGCCATGAAGGAATTGCACGAGCTGGCCAAGGTCGGCCATCTGGGCAAGAAGGCCTGGCCCGATCCGGCCGTGTATGAGCCAATTCGGGATGCGCTGGCGGATTTCCGGGAGGATTTGAAGGGATGGGACCTGGCCAGCTTCGACGCCGCGGCCGAGGAATTGGGTCCAGCCGTCGAAGTCGGCCGGCGCTGGCTGCACGTGGCGACGGAAGCCGTCGAAGCATATCGGGAGCGGAAACGGGCGCACGGCGTCGTCGATTTCCAGGATCTCTTGACGGTCGCGCGCGACCTGCTGCGCGACCGGCCGGAAGTCCGCGAACGTCTCCGGCATCGCTACCGCTTTTTGCTCATCGACGAGTTGCAGGACACCGACCCGGTGCAGATGGAGCTGGTCGAATTGCTGTGCGGAGCGGGGCTGACCGCCGGCAAGCTCTTCGCCGTCGGCGACGCCAACCAGTCGATTTACCGCTTCCGCGGCGCCGACGTGCAGGGTTTCCTCCAATTGCGCGATCAAATGCCGCTGGAAGGCCGGCAGCATCTGACCTGGAATTTCCGCAGTCAGCCCGCCGTCCTTGATTTCGCCAACGCGGTGTTTGGCCAGTGCCTGACCGATTATCACCCCCTGGAGACGAACAAGCCGCAAATCAACGCCGGCCCCTGCGTCGAGTTCCTGTGGAGTCCGCGCGATGAGGACGATGAGGGAAAGGCCCGCGCCGCCGAGGGACGTCGGGCCGAGGCGCGGTGGATCGCCCAGCGCATCGCCGGTCTGGTCCGCGGCGGGACGGAAATCGTGGTGGATCGTGAGGGTCGGACTGATCGGCTGCGGCCGGTGCGGCCCGGCGATGTGGTGCTGCTGTTCCGGGCCATGACCAGCGTCCATCTCTACGAGGCGGCCCTGCGCGAACAGCGGATCGACTATTACCTCGTTGGCGGCCGAGCTTTCTTCGCCCAGCAGGAAATTTACGATCTTCTGAATCTTCTGCGCACCCTGGAAAACCCGCAGGACGGCGTCAGCCTGGCCGGCGTGCTGCGGTCGCCGTTCTGCTGCGTCAGCGACGAGGCGCTGTTCGTTCTGGGGCGCCCCCCCTCCCTTCCCTCCCGCCACGGCGGGGGGGAGGGTTGGGGCGGGGGGGATCTGTGGACGGCGTTATGCGATGAAGCGTCGGATGTTCGTCTGCCGGCCGATCAGCGCGAGCGGGTCGCGCGGGCCCGGCGGAATCTGCAGCGCTGGCGCGGCCTCAAGGACCGGCTGCCGATCGCTCGGCTGCTCGGCGCCGTCTTCGCCGATTCCGGGTTCGACGCCGCCACGCAGTTCGAGCCCCTCGGCGATCGCAAACTCGCCAATCTCTGGAAGCTGCAAGACCTGGCCCGCACGTTCGACCGCTCCGGCCTGTTCGGCCTGGCCGAGTTCATCGCGCGGCTCGGCGACCTCGTCCGCACCCAGCCGCGCGAGGAGCAGGCGGCGACGCAGCCGGAGAACGCCGACGTGGTGCGGCTGATGACCATTCACCAGGCCAAGGGGCTGCAATTCAACGTCGTGATCGTGCCCGATCTGGCGGCGACGGGCCGCGGCGGCGCCCAGCCGGCGGCGTGCTGGGATCGCGGCTTCGGCTGCGTCGTCCGTCCGCCGGAG
>DATKHW010000308.1:0-4155 GCA_035546275.1 Gemmataceae bacterium | reverse complement strand
CGTTCCATTTCTTTCGGCTGTCGCGGTATAATTGAGCAGTCCCATCGCCGCAAGCCATCGCAAGGAGGTGCGATCATGACCGTTCTCGCGTCCCCCCGTCCGCCGACCGATGTACTTTGGCGCTTCGAGGGCCAATCCGTCCCCGACATTCGCACCCCCTTGCCCGGCCCCAACGCGCAGCGCCTGCTGGAGCGCGACGCGCGCTACACCTCGCCTTCTTATACCCGCGTCTACCCGCTGGTGGTGGACCGCGGCAGCGGCGCGGTCATCCAGGACGTGGACGGCAACCTGTTCCTCGATTTTACGGCCGGCATCGCCGTCGCCTCCACCGGCCACTGTCATCCCCATGTCACCGCGGCGATCAAGGACCAGGCCGACAAGCTCCTGCACATGTCCGGAACCGATTTCTACTACCAGCCGCAGATCGACTTGGCCCAGCGGCTGGCGGAAGGGGGTCCCGGGTCGTCGCCCAAGCGCGTCTTTTACACCAACAGCGGGGCCGAGGCTCTGGAAGCGGCCCTGAAGCTGGCGCGCTGGCACACGGGCCGATCGCGGGCGGTCGCTTTCTTCGGCGCCTTTCACGGCCGCACCTACGGCGCCATGTCGCTGTCCGGCTCCAAGCTCGTCCATCGCCGCGGCTTCTCGCCGCTGGTGCCCGACATTCACCACGTCCCCTATCCCCGCGGCTGCCACGACTGCGAGGCGCCGGACGCCGGTTGCGCTTGCGTCCGCCATATTGAAGACACGTTGTTCCGCCGCACCGCTCCGCCGGAAGAAGTCGCCGCGGTATTCGTCGAGCCGATCCAGGGCGAGGGCGGCTACTACGTCCCGCCGCGCGGCTTTCTGCCGGCCCTCGCCGACATGTGCCGGCGTTACGGCATCCTGCTCGTGGCGGACGAGGTGCAGAGCGGCATGGGCCGAACTGGCCGGATGTACGCCGTCGAGCACTGGGGCGTCGAGCCGGACATCATTTGCCTGGCCAAAGGGATCGCCAGCGGAATGCCGCTGGGGGCGATGATCGCCCGCAGCGAAGTCATGGATTGGCCGCCCGGCAGCCACGCCAGCACCTTCGGCGGCAACCCGGTCAGCTGCCGCGCCGCCTTGGCCACGCTCGATCTGCTGGAGGCCGGCTATATCCGCAACGCCGCCGAGCGCGGCGAACAGCTGCGGGAAGGGCTGCGGCGTCTGCGGCAGCGCCATTCTCGGATCGGCGACGTGCGCGGCCTCGGCCTGATGACGGCGATGGACGTGGTGCAGTCGCGCGATCCCTGCACTTTCGACGCGGCCGGCCGCGACGCCGTGGTGGACGCCGCCTTCCACAAGGGTTTGCTGCTGCTGGGCTGCGGCGAAAGCGCCGTGCGCTTCTGCCCGCCCTTGTGCATCACGGCCGAGCAGGTGGAAATCGCATTGGACATCCTGGACGGCGTGCTGTCGGTGTGAGGGGAGCGCGGTACGAATGCTCTTGCGGCGCCACACTTCCGGGTTTTGCGAGCTATAGTTGAACGGATTCTCACGGCGACAATGCTGTCGCCGGCACGGTACGGCACGCAGACCACGGGAGAACGGCGACATGGCCAGACCCCTTCCCGCTCCCACCTCGCTCCGGAGCGGTTTCAACGGCGCCACCAACGGCCGGCCCGCGGCGGCTGGTTCCTTGCATCCCAGCCACCACGATAACTCCGTCGCGGCGCCAACCCTGGCGCCGGAGGAGTTGCAGGAGCTGGAACGGCTGCGCGAGGAGAACGCCCAGCTGCGGGCCTTGTGCTTGGAGCTGGAACAGGCGCTGCACGAGGCGACGCAAAACGCCTCCCTCCACGGCGAGGAACGCACCAAGGAATTTGAAGCGCTGCTGGACGAGAAGACCGAGATCATTCGCCAGCTGCATGAAAAGATTCAGGAGCTTCAAGGCGCTGCGGCGGACATGGAACCGGCGGCCGAGGCGCGGCCGGGGCCGTCGGGACCGGCGCCCCGCGAGGACGAGCTGCTGAGTCTGAGCGAAGAGCTGGAACGGGAACGGCGTCAGCTGCAGGAGGACGAGCAAGCCCTGATGCAGCAGATGCGCGAGATGGAAGTGAGCATGGCCAAGGAGCGGGCCGAGATGGCCCGGCAGCGAAACGACATGCAGAGGCTGCAGGGCGAAATCCAGCACGAGCTGGAGCGGTTGGAGCGGTGCGGCGCCTTGCAGAGCAAGATCGACGGCCTCAAGAGCAAGCTGCAAGATACTGTCACGCGCCGCGGCTCGGCGCCGGCCGCATCGTCTTCGCAGGGGCATGCGTCCAGCCCGGCGTCTGGGGCGCCGTCGTCGGGAAAGAACAGCAGTCTCCTTGGACGCCTGTTCGGCGGCAAATAGGACTCATACGACCGCAATAGTCGATAAGCGGCCGGCCTGCGCCGGCCGTTCGCATTTCCCTATCCCTTGCCGGCGCCCCATGCAACCCATTAACTGACGGCAGGGGACGGCGCTCCAGCCGCCCCGCAACTCAGGGGGCGAACCCATGCGACATACGGCGTGGCTGACGGCCTTGGCGCTGGCGACGGGGACGGTTTGCACCGGCGCCTCCCGTTTGGCGGCCGACGAGCCGAAAGGGACCGAAGTGGACCTGGACGGTCTCAAGGCGACGACGCCGACCGACTGGAAGAAGACCGAGCCGAGCAACCAGTTCCGCTGGATGCAGTTCGCCGTCCCCAAGGCGAAGGGGGACGCGGACGACGCCGAGCTGGTCATCTCGAAGGGCCTCGGCGGCGGCGCCGAGGCGAACGTCGCCCGCTGGAAGAACGCGTTCAAGCCGCCGACCGGCAAGAGCATCGACGACGCGGCGAAGCTGAGCGACGTCATGATCGGCGGCATCAAGGCCACGTACCTGGACGTCTCCGGGACGTACACCGTGCCGTTCGCCCAGAAGCCCGACGTGCGGCCGGAT
Source organism: Gemmataceae bacterium (assembly GCA_035546275.1). Taxonomy (GTDB): domain Bacteria; phylum Planctomycetota; class Planctomycetia; order Gemmatales; family Gemmataceae; genus UBA4732. Next base: position 1,234 of record DATKHW010000308.1, on the reverse strand, counting down.
TACCGGATGCTGGCGGTCTACTACGAGGGGAAAGACAACGTCTACACGTTCAAGCTGGTCGGCCCCGCCGCCACGGTGGAGGCGGCGAAAAAGGGATTTGACGACTGGCTGAAGGCGTTCAAATGAAGCCGCGCTTTCTCCCCTCTCCCCGGTACTCCGGGGAGAGGGGTCGGGGGTGAGGGGTTCAGCCTGGCGCACGAAGTCTAACCCCCTCACCCCGACCCCTCTCCCCCGAAGCGGGGGAGAGGGGAGGAAGAAACCTCGCCGTCCATGCACATCGACCAGTTCGACTACGCTCTACCTGAGCGTCTGATCGCCCAGGAACCTCCGCCTGAGCGCGATCTATCGCGGCTGATGCTGCTGCGCCGCGACGGCTCGCCGCCGACCGACCATATCTTCCGCGACCTGCCCTGGCTGCTGAACTCCGGCGATTTGCTGGTGCTGAACGACACGCGCGTCTTGCCCGCCCGGCTGATCGGCCGCCGCGCCCGCACCGGCGGCAAGTGGGAAGGTCTCTTCCTGCGCGAAGAGCCGGACGGGGCCTGGGAACTGCTGACGCAGACGCGCGGCCGACTGCTCGGCGGCGAAACCGTCCTGGTTGATCCGGAAATTCCATCATCCGCCCCCGCGCCGCTCTCCCTGCGGCTGGCGGGCAAATCGCCGTTGGGCCGCTGGCTGGTTCGGCCGGAGGAAACGGCGCCTGTCGCGCAGCTGTTGGCGCGGTACGGTCGGACGCCGTTGCCGCCGTACATCCGCAAGGGCCGCGCGGCGCCGGGCGACCGCGAACGCTACCAGACGGTGTTCGCCCACCAAGCGGGTGCCGTGGCAGCGCCGACGGCGGGGCTGCACTTCACGCCGCAGCTCTTCGACCGATTGCGAGAACGGGGAATCGAGCGGACCTTCGTCACGCTGCACGTCGGGGCGGGCACGTTTCAGCCGGTGACGGTGGAGGACGTGACGCAGCACCGCGTCCAGCCCGAATGGGGCGAGATGCCGGCGGCGACGGCGGAGGCCGTCGCCGCGTGCAAGCAGCGCGGCGGCCGAGTTGTGGCAGTGGGCACCACCTCGGTGCGCGTGCTGGAGACGGCGGCGCGGACGGCGCCGGGTCCGTGGTCCGGCTGGACTGATCTGACGATCCGGCCGCCTTTCCGTTTCCGCTTGGTGGACGCGCTGGTGACGAATTTCCACCTGCCGAGGTCCAGTTTGCTGCTGCTGGTCGCGGCCTTCGCGGGAT
>DATKHW010000307.1:0-3536 GCA_035546275.1 Gemmataceae bacterium | reverse complement strand
AGTCCCCTTGGGGGTAGTCAGGGCCGCCTCTAGAGGCGGCCCTTTTTTCGTTCTTGCCGATCCGATAATTATCTTTACGGTCTTGATTCCACAACAGCGCAACCGGCGCGGCTTGCCGACGACCCGCCTCATGCTGCACGTTGCACTCTGGCAACCGGAAATCCCGCCGAACACCGGCAACGTCGCCCGGCTCTGCGCCGCGACCGGCGCCGTCCTGCACCTCGTCGGCCGACTGGGATTCCGCCTCGACGACCGCTCCCTCCGCCGGGCCGGACTCGATTACTGGAAAGACGTGGACGTGCGCCGCCACGACGACCTCGCCTCCTTCGAGCCGGCGATCGCCGAATGCCGGGCGTTCTGCTTCACCGCCCACGCGGCGACGGCATACACGAATGTGCGTTATCAGGATGGCGATTGTCTTCTCTTCGGCGGCGAGACGTTTGGCCTGCCGCCGGAGGTCCGCGAACGCTATGCCGACCGATCGGTATGCATCCCGATGCCGGCCGGCAAGGTGCGAAGCCTCAACCTGGCCACGGCCGTGGGGATCGCGCTGTACGAAGCGCTGCGCCAGGTCCACGGCTGGTGAAAGGCGAGGACGGCGTGACCCCAGAAACCTATTTCGCCACCTGCGCCCGCGGCGTCGAGCCGGTCTTGGCCGACGAGCTGCGCGGCCTCGACGCCGACGGCGTCGAGCCGGGGCGCGGCGGCTGCTCCTTCGCCGGCGACTTGGCGATGCTGTACCGGGCGAATCTCTGGCTGCGTACCGCCATCCGCGTGCTGCGGCCGATCCTCGAAGCGACCGTCGTTTCGCCGGATGAGTTGTACGCGGCCGTGCGGTCGCTCGACTGGTCGCGCTGGATGACGCCGGATCATACGCTGGCCGTGGATTGCAACGTTCGCGATTCCGCCATCACGCATTCCAAATATGCGGCTCTTCGCGTCAAGGACGCCGTCTGCGATCAATTCGTGGAAAAGTGCGGCCGGCGGCCCAGCGTGAACGTGGACGAGCCGATGGTCGGCCTCAATCTGCACATCTACCGCGATCGGGCCGTCCTCAGCCTCGAAAGCTCCGGCGAATCGCTGCACAAGCGCGGCTATCGGCCGGCGCTGACCAAGGCGCCGCTCAACGAGGCGCTGGCGGCCGCGCTGGTGCTGCTCAGCGGCTGGAAGCCGGAAACGCCCTTTGTCGATCCGATGTGTGGATCGGGCGTGCTGCCGATCGAGGCGGCATGGATGGCGCTGCGGCGGCCGCCGGGATTGACGCGCAAGCGGTTCGGCTTTCAGGGCTGGATGGATTACGACGTGCGGCTCTGGACGGCGCTGCGCGACGAGGCGCGTCGCGGGGTCGGCCGGGAGCTGCCGGCGCCGATCCTGGGATCGGACCTGCGCGGCGACGCCGTGGCCTTTGCGATCAACAACGCCCGCGCCGCCGGCATCGGTCATCTGCTCCACTTCGCCAAGCGCGATGTGCGCGATTTCCGGCCGCCGGACGGGCCGCCGGGCGTGATCCTGTGCAACCCGCCCTACGGCGAACGCATCGGCGAAGAGAAGGAGCTGCGCGGGCTGTACCGAACCCTCGGCGAGGTCCTGTCGCAGCGGTGCGGCGGATGGACGGCCTTCGTCTTCACTGGCGCCCCGGCGCTGGCGCACGCGATCGGCCTGCGACCGATCCAGCAAATTCCGCTCTTTAATGGAAAAATTCCATGCCGCCTCTTGCGGTTTGATTTGGCGTGAGGGGGCGCCTTCGAGGCTCGATCCCGGACCAGCCGCGGAAATACACATCCTTGCGTCGTCCCGGTCGTCTAACAGCCGGCCGGATTTATGTTGCCGCATCCCTTCACAGACAATTACTATACGAAGGCGCGAATCGCTGCTGGCAAGGACTTCTGGGACTAACCCGTCATGCAAACGCCTCCCAGTTTGCTGGACGGCCTCGCGCTGGGCCGTCAGGAAGCCTGGCAGCGCTTGGTTCACCTCTACGCTCCCGTGCTTCACCATTGGGCCCGCCGCCGCCACTGGCTGCAACCTGCCGACGCGGACGACGTGGTTTCCGAGGTGTTTGTGGCGCTGGTCAAGGAACTCCCGCATTTCCGAAAGGACCCGAAAAAGCGCTTTCGGGACTGGCTGGCGACGATCCTCCGCAACAAATCCATCGACTACTACCGGCGCTGGCTCGCGTCGCGGCGACGCGTCGGCGACGGGTCAGGCGACGGGCCGGCGGAGCCGGACTGGACCGAGGCCTTCCTCGGGCGGGAATACGCCCAGTTCGTCGCCGGCCGCGCGTTGCAGCTGCTCCAGGCCCGCTTCAAACAGGCGAAGGACTGGAAAGCGTGCTGGGAGCAAGTGGTCCACGACCGGCCCGCGCCGGATGTCGCCTCGGAACTGGGCATGAGCGTCAACGAAGCGTACCTCGCCAAGTCGCGCGGGTTGCGAATGCTCCGCCAGGAACTGCACGGCCTGCGGGACGACGTCGCCGAGAACTGAGCGTCCGCGCCGCGGACAGATCCGCATTTTTTTGACAGGAACGCCGCCCGGCTCGCGTAGTCCCTTCTGAACGAGGCGTTCGCCTCTCCCGGTCCCGAGGATTCGTTGACGCGGGCCACGGACAGCGTTAGCGTGATCGGAAACAGCCGCTCGTTGAACTCCGAGGTTCCCATGAAGCGCGCCTCCCCCTGCCCGACAGCCGATGAATTACAGCGCCTCACGACGGGCCTGATTTCCGAAGCGGAAGCCGAACCGTTGGAAGAGCACCTAGCCGTCTGCGGCCGCTGCGTCGAAACCCTGCACGGCCAGAAACCAAGCGACACGCTCTCCGACGTCCTGCGCGGAAGCGATGTCGTTCTCGGTCAGATGGGGGGCGAGGAGGTGCGCGGCGTGGTCCAACGGTTGGAGGCGCTGGCACCGTGCGGCGGCCCATCGCCCGTTTTCGATAAGTGGTTGAGCCGGAAAGAAGGCAAGATGTATGAACTACCCAGCGAGGCGGAGTGGGAGTACGCCTGCCGAGCCGGGACCGCCACGCGCTTCTGGTGCGGCGACAGCGACGCAGATTTGCAAGGGACGGCGCACATCGCGGACGGGTCCATGAAGACGGTCTTCAAGAACCTGATCACGGCGGCGTGGGACGACGGCTACCCGTTCACCTCCCCCGTCGGTAAGTTCTGCGCGAACCCTTGGGGCTTATACGACATGGGGGGAAACGTCTGGCAGTGGTGCGCCGACGTTTACGATAAGGACTGCTACCGTCGCAGCCCCAAACAAGATCCGAAATATGATAGTACGGCGACAAGCCGCGTCCTTCGCGGCGGTTCGTGGCGCGACTTGCCCGCCCAGGTCCGCGCGGCAAGCCGCGCCTCGGGTTGGCTCCATGGTCGCAGCGTCGAATGGGGTTTCCGTTTGGTGATGCGGCCCGACGCGGCGCCGCCAATGGGTCCGCCGGAAGACCAGCCCGATCAATTCACGCCGACAGAGCAGATGGACATGACCTGGGTTTGGTACAACGGCGGGCAGTATGCGGAAGCCGAAAGAGCAGCCACGCG
>DATKHW010000306.1:0-2839 GCA_035546275.1 Gemmataceae bacterium | reverse complement strand
GCAATCATGACCGCGGTGATATTTCAGGACCCGGACATCCGCGTCCCCGGCTGGGTGGTGGACTTCGATTCGTTCCACCGCTGGGTCGATTCCGACCAGGCGCCCGAGCACGCTCGCATCGACTTCCTCCAGGACGAGGTGTGGATCGACGCCGCCATGAGCGAAGAGCAGGTTTTCACCCATGTCCGCATCAAGACCGAGCTAAACCGGGCGCTGGCCAACTTGGATAAGGCGGAGCGCAAGGGGATGTATCTCGCCGACGGCCTGCGCCTCATTCATCGCGGCGCCGCGCTGTCCGCCGTGCCCGACGGCACGTTCATTCTCCGCGAGAGCTTACGCGCCGACCGCATCCGGCTCATCCGGGGGGCGCGACGCGGATTCGTTCGCGCGGAAGGCTCGCCGGACCTTGTGGTCGAAGTCGTCAGTGATGCATCCGTGCAGAAAGACACGGTTCGGCTGCGCGATCTGTATTGGCAAGCCGGCGTCCGGGAGTATTGGCTCGTGGATGCTCGCGGCGATCAGCCGACGCTCAACATTCTGCGCCACACGGCCAAAGGCTATGTCGGCGCACGCAAGCAGGCGGCGTGGATCCGGTCCGGCGTCCTCGACAAATCATTCCAGCTGGCGCAGGAAATAGACGCCGACGGCTATCCCGAATATACGCTGCTCGTCCGCTGATCTTTCGGCCGACCGGATCGCTTCTTCGCCAACTCTTCCAGCAACGCCCGGTATCCGGCGTCATCCCCGATTGGCGCCAGCCCGGGGTCGGTCTTCCAGGCGCTGCCGTCCTTGTACCCCGCATCCATAGCAGCCCGTAAGGAAGCGACCGCCTGTGCCACGAACTGCTTTTTCACATCGGCGTCCGCGGCCGTCGCCGCACCGGCCGCATAGCACCGGGCCGCGTCGAGCAGCAGCGGGACGCTCTTGGGATGCTTGCCGACCAGGTCCGTCGCCTTTGTCGCCGCCTCCGCTTCCTTGCCGCAGTGGGCCAGCGTCGGCAAAGACCCCGCTTGCCAGCTGAGGTTGTTCGGCTCAATGTCCAGCAATTGCAGCCGCAGCCGCAGCGCTTCCTGGTACGCTTTCGCCGCTCCGTCCCGATCGCCCTTGAGCGCCGCGACCGTCGCCAGCCGCTCATGGGTCCGGGCCAGCAGCGCCTGGTATTCCGTGTGATCCGCGTTCTTTTCCAGGTAGAGAGTAAGGTGTTCCAGCGATTCTCGATAGCTCTTCGCCGCATCGTCCAGCTTGGCCTGGCGCAGCTGGGCGTCGCCGCAAGCGCCGAGAACGTCGGCCAGGTCGGCCTGGAACGGAAGGTAGGCCAGATTGGGTTCCACAAGACCGCGGCTCACGGAGACGGCTTCGTCGAAGCAATCCTGCGCCTTTTTGGCGTCGCCGAGCAAGGCGGCGACCGTACCGCGGCAGCTAAGCGCTTCGGTCAGGTAGCTTCGCGCTTCGGCGCTCACGGGCTGCTGCGATGCGCACCACTTGCGTCGCATGGACAAGGCCTTATCGAAGTGGTCGCGGGCCGAGGCGTCGTCGCCGAGCGCCAGATCGGCCTTGCCCAGGCTCGTCTCGTAGTGTGACAGAAGCACCGTATTTTTCAGCTCTGTGTAATCGCCGCTGCGCGGATGGTCGGCCACGTCTTGCTGGAGAGCGCGGCCCTTTTCGTAGTATTCATGCGCCGCTCGCGCGTCGCCGTTCAGTTCCAGCTGCATGTCGCCCAGGCGTTTCAGCATGACGCCGAGGTTGCCGCGCGACTTGTCGTCGTTTGGTCGCTCGGCCGCTGTCCTTTCTGCAATTTCGCAACCAAGGCGGAATTGCTCCAGCGCTTCTTCGCCCTTGCCGAGGTGCTTGAGGCGGTCGCCGACCTGCTGATACATGGCGGTTTGCGCGAAGGGAGTCGCCTTAGTGGCCTCGATATCCTTGGCCATACCGAGCATCTCATCGCGCAGCTGGCTCACGAGGTCGTCGCGCAGGTCGCGCAGCTGCGGCGCTTTGCCCGGAGAGAACAGCGCGGCGTCCAGCGCGTCCTGGACGCGCCCGGCCGTTTCGGTCATGCGGGCGACCGCGACCTTGGCGGTGTTGTAGGCCTTTTCCGCGTTGGCTCGCGCGATCGCGGCGTTGGTGTTGGCCTTCTGCGCATTATCCCGCGCCTCGGTTGCTTTTTGGTCCGCCGCTGCTTTGGCCGCCGTCGCCGCTGCGGCGTTGGCGTCGGCCTTGATTTCGTTGGCCCTGGCCTCGGCGGCATTGCGAACCGCATCCGCCTGCGCGGCCCGCGCGGCGGCGGCGTTGCGATCTGTCGCCTCCTTTTGCAGCTTCAGCCCCCAGGCCAGCAGCGACATGCTGACGGCCCAGGCCACGACGATCGCGATCACGGCCGCGCTCAACCCGGCCAGCCGGGGATTGCGACGGCACCACCGCCAGGCGCGCTCGATGCGGCCGACGCGCCGCGCCAGGATCGGTTCATGGGCGAGGAAGCGGCGCAGGTCCTCGGCCAGCGCGCCGGCGCCGTCGTAGCGGCGGCGCGGGTCCTTTTGGAGACATTTCAGACAGATCGTCTCTAGGTCGCGTGGAATGCTCGGCTGCAATTCGACCGGCGCCACAGGCTCACGGGTGCGAACCTGTTCCAGCGTCTCCAGCAGCGTCGGCGCCCGAAACGGCGTTCGTCCGGTCAGCAGCTCATAGAGGATGGCCCCCAGCGCATAGACGTCGGCGGGTGGACCGACCTCGTCGTTTTTGCCTTCGGCCTGCTCGGGGGCCATGTAACCCGGCGTGCCCAGGATGGAGCCGGTCTTCGTTTGCCCGGCGTCCTCTTGCAGCCGCTTGGCCAGGCCGAAGTCGG
>DATKHW010000305.1:0-7238 GCA_035546275.1 Gemmataceae bacterium | reverse complement strand
ATGCAGAAGTAATGTGGGCGGGCAAGCCTTCTGCAGCCTTTCCTTTCGAAACGGAGTTTCATTGTTTCATGCGCCGCGGCGATAGCGGCTTCTACCTCTACGCCGTCTACCGTCACGGGCCGGATATGGCGGCGGGCGGCGTCGGCGAGACGCGCTTCGTTATCAAGGGAGTTCCGGGGACTGACCTGTTCACGCATCATGTCGTGGACGATCAGCGCAAGGCGCCGTATCCGACATCCCCAGTCAAATCGCAGGTACAGGACGCCACCTGGCTGCTCGAAGATGGCAGCTATTACACCAAGTACGACAACAGCGCCTACCTCGCCGACCATCATGTCCACGGCATGGCAGGGCACGGCGTCGGCCTCTGGATGATTTTTCCTAGCAACGAATGGATCGGCGGCGGCCCGTTCAAGCAGGAATTGACGGTCCACAAGGAGAACACGCTGCTTGCCATGCTGGTGGGCGGCCATTTCGGCGCCGGCGGTCTGCGCTTCGCCGATGGCGAGCCGTGGGAGAAAGTGTATGGCCCGGTGTTCGTTTATATGAACAACGGCAAATCCATCGATGCGATGTGGGACGACGCCAAGAAACGGGCCGGCGTGGAAGCGGCGAAATGGCCTTACGAGTGGCTGGAAAGCAAGGAGTATCCGCGGGAGCGCGGCGTCGTCGCCGGCTCGATCCGCTTGACCGACGGCGGCAGCACGAAGGACGCCTGGGTGATCCTATCGCCGCCGGGCGAGGACTGGACGCAGGTTCTCAAGGCTTACGATTTCTGGATGCGGGCCGACGCCGACGGCCGTTTCAAGCTCGCCAAGGTCCGGCCGGGCAAGTACACGCTCCGCGTCATCGGCGGCGATCAGTTCGAGGAATTCCATAAGGACGACGTGACCGTCGCAGCAGGCAAGGATACCGATTTGGGCGAGCTGAAATGGGAACCGATCAAACGCGGCCGACGACTGTGGCAGATCGGCGTCGCCGACCGTTCGTCCCATGAATTCAAGGGCGGCGATGACTTCTGCCATTACGACAATTTCCTCCGCTACACCAAGGCATTTCCCGACGACGTGACGTTCGTCGTCGGCAAGAGCAAGGAGGCGGAGGACTGGGGCTTCGCCCAGTGGAGCATCTACAGCAAGAAGCCGGTCTGGACGATCCAATTCGATCTGCCGGAAGCTCAAAAGGGAAAGGCGACATTGACGATCGGGTTTACGTCCGCCAATCCTCCCAACGGTCGGACCACGAACCTGCGCGTGACGGTCAACGGCAAGGACGTGGACGTGATTCATCTGCCGAAGACCGGCACGGCCGGCTACCGCAGCGGCAGTTCGGACAGCCCCTATCACGTCGTTTACGTCCAGTTCGACGCCGGGTTGCTGACGAAAGGGGGGAATGAAATCACGCTGGGCCACATCGAGGCGACGCCAGCTGCGGAGCGTAAGGGCGGCGTCCCCGGCGAGGTGATGTACGACGCCATCCGGCTGGAGGTCGATCCAGACGCCCGGCCCGAATAGCCCCTTGTCTCCATCGCATTCTATCGCTACTTTGCATTACCTGGCGCCCTGCTGGGCGTTCGATTCCCCCGTCTCCGATGGATGCAGAGCGTCGCCATGATGCACCACCTATCCCGGTTCTTCTCGCCCCGGCGGCTCGGCCTCCTCTCCCTGCCGCTGCTCGCCGCGGCCGCCGTGGTCTTTGCCGCCGAACCGCCTGCCGACGGCCCGGAAGCACTCTTCCGGCGCGCCGCGGAATCGCGCCTCCAGGGTGCGGAGCATTTCGCCGAAGCAGCCCGCGCATTCGACGCCGCCGCAACAGCGTTCCAAGCCCGCCGGCCGCAAAAGGAACACGATCCCGAATGGGTCTGGTGCGCCCGTTGCGCGCAGGCGGAGATGCTGCTGCGCCTGCATCGGTGGAAGGACGCGCGCGATCTGCTGACGCCGCTGCTGGCGCGACCCGGCGGCGCTTCGTACCGCGATCTCGCGCTCTTTTACCACGGGACAGCGTGCTTCCGGCTCGGCGACGACATGGCGGCCGGGCGATCGCTGGACCAGATGGCGCCACTATCGGACCCTAGCTTCGGCGGCGCCGCGCGATTCCTCCTGGCCCAGCTCCATGAACGCAACGACGAGCGCGCCGAAGCTCTGGCCCAGTACGAAGGCATTCTAAAGGAGTTTGCGGAGGCGAAAAAGGCATCGAGCCCTCAGGGACCGCCGTCGGCCGCGGTTCAGAAGGCGGCATTCGCCGCCGCGGTCCTTGACTATGAGGACGGCCGATTTGATAAGGCGCGCGACTTGTTCGCCGAGCTGGCGGCGTCCGCTCCTCCAGGCCCGGCCGCGGACGCGCGGCTCTATCAGGGATGCTGCGAGGTGCAATTGAAGCAGTTCAAACAGGCGGTTGAGACGCTGTCCGCCGTGAAGGACGACGATCTGCCGAGGGTGGGGCAAGCCTGGCTGTGGCTCGGGCGTGCGCAGGCTGAGGCCGCCGACCCGGACGACGCCGACGCTCGGCGAGAGGCGCTGGAGACGGCGCTGAAAACGCTGAAGAATTCCGGACGGGTATGGCAGCTGTTCGCCGACCGGAAGTCTCAGAACCACGCCTATTACACTTTCTATTACCCACTTGTCCTGCGCGAACTTGCGGCGGTCCATGAGCGGCTTGGCGACTTCGCCGAAGCGGCGGACCTCTATGCGCGCGTGCAAATGGAATGCGGCGACGACGAGGCGGCGCTGCAGCGCGAGGCGACGGCCCGAACACTGGCGGGCGATACACGCGCTTCGGAAAAGCTGGCCGTGTTATTCGAGAAGCAATATCCGCGAAGTGTACTGACGCCCGAAGTGCAACTTCGCCGTGCCGAAAACGCCGCCCTCCTCGCCTTGCAGGCGCCGCCCGACGAGGCGGCGCGTCTTAATACCGAGGCGGCCCGCCGCTTCCAGCTTGTTCTCGATAAGTACCCCGAGTTCGAGCATGTTCCGCAGGCCCGGCTGAGCCTGGCATGGCTGGATTATCGCGGCGGCGAATACGACAAGGAGCGGAGCCTGCTGGAGCAAATCGAACCGGGCGAACGCAAGGCCGATCTGGCCGCGGCGTCGTATCTGCTGGCCGACATCCTTATCCGCACAGCGCCGACGCAAACCGACGATGCGCTGGCCGCCGGTCGCGCGCAGGAGCAGTTGAATCAGGCCGCGAACCTGCTGACGGAGCTGGTCGGCTCGGAGCCTTACGCCGGGCGCGATCCCGATGCCTTGATGCGTCTTGGGCTTTGTCAGCGGCGGCTGGCGGGATTGGCCGCGAAGGACGAGGACCGCAACGCGCTGAGCGACGCTTCCCGCGCGTCCTTCGAGCGAGTGCTGCTGGAGTATCCAGGGAACGAGCTGCAGCCGCACGCCGTACTGGAACGCGCGCGCTGGATCAAGCGAAACGGCGATGTGACCGAGGCGATCCGGCGACTGCGGCCGTTCGCGTTGGGCGCCCTGGACAAGCACCCGCTGGCGCCGCTTGCGACAGTGAACCTCGCCGGTTGGCTTCGCACCCAGGACGGCATGGCGCCGGAAGCGGTGCGCATGCTGACCCGCTGCCGCCGGCAGTTCGAGAAGACGGCGGCCGCGGATTCGGCCCATGCCGAATGGGCGGCGATGCTCCGCTACCAGGATGCGCTGGCTTTGCAGGACGCCGGCCGCTATGAAGAAGGCCGCGCTCTCTTGAAGGAGATCATGAACGACCAGGCACGTCCTGAATCCGCCGAGGCGCGATTGGCCTGGGGCGAGGGGATGCTGGCGGAGGGGCGGAACAAGATCGGCGCCGCCGATGCGCTGCTGCAAAACAATCCGCCGGAAGATCAAGCGGCGGCCCTACGCAAGGACCGCGCGGACGGCGTGAGGATCGTGAATGAGGCCGCCGATTATTTGGAGGAACAGGCTCGCAATAAGAACGTCGCCCTTTCTCCTGCGCTGCAAGCCCGCCTTTTCTACGAGGCGGCGTGGGTTTGGCGGTCGCTGATCGACGAGCAGGTCGGCGCTGCCCGCCAGCGCATCCAGGACGAGCGGCGCAAACAGGCGCCGGATGCGCCCGATGTGCAGCTGGGCGACGTGCCGCTGCAGCCGGCGGAGAAAAAAGCCCGTGCGGCCTACGAGACGCTCATCGCCGATCAACCCGATCTGTTGCCGCTAGCCGCGCAGGCGCGGCTGGAATTGGCGGAGCTGCGGCTTCAGCGCGGCGAGCCGGCCGCGGCCGCCGTGACCCTCCTCAAGCAGGCGCTTGACCAGGAGCCGGCGTCGGACCTGTCGGCCCGGCTCGGTCTGCGTCTGGCGGACTGTCTCGTCACGGCCGGCGACGAAGCCGGGGCGATGCGGCAGCTCGACCGCGTCGCCGGTCTCACCGATACGCCGTTGGCGCCGGTCGCCCGCTACCGGGCCGCCGCCTGGATCGCCGGCAAGGGCGAGTGGACGCAAGCCGTCGACCGCCTCAAGCCGTTCCGCGACGAGGACGCGCTCAAGGGTCTCGGCTACGTCAGCGACAAGGCGCTGCTGCTGCTCGGCGATGCTTACTCGGAGCTGGGGCAAGACGAACCATCCACGCAGGCTTATGAGCAATTGCTGGCAACCTTCGCCGACAGCGGCTGGCGGCGGCACGCCCGCTACGGCGAGGCCCAGACGCTGCACCGGCAAAAGAAGGTCGCCGAAGCGCTTGACGCCTATCTGCGGGCGCTGGCGGCCGCTCCGCCGGACGTGGCCGTGCGGTCGCAGATTCAGATCGGCATTTGTGAGAGCGAAATGGGACGATTCTCCGAGGCGGTCGAATCGCTGCTGGGCGCCTATGACCCGGACTTCCCGGTCATGAACGCTTTCGCTTTGGTTGAGGCGGCGTTCTCGCTGGATAAGCTCGGCCGGCGCGGCGAAGCGGCCGAACTCTTGCGCCAATGCTCGGAAACCTACCCGAAAAGTCCGTGGGGCGACCTCGCGGCGGCGCGGCGGAAGAAGAACGACGACCGGCCGCCGCACGCTTTACCCGAGGCGGGCCGGTTGCTGGCCCTGGACGTGCCGGCACGCGAGCCGCTGGACCCGCTCGGCGAACAGCAGCCGCCGGAGCCGTCGGTGCTGGAGGATTTGATGGACCGGGCCGGTGAAACAGCCATCCTGTCGCGGCCGCTGGTCATGCGCCCCATTCCCTCGCCGTTGCTGAGGCTGCCGCTTCCTGATCCATACGAGAATCGTGGGGCGGTGCGCGTGCGTGGATTCACCGACCTCGACGACTTGCCGCCGCTCGCGCCGCTGAAGACGCCGGAATAATAAGTCCTCGAGTGGATTGACGCCGCGGCCCCGCCATCAAACCAGGGGTTTGGGGGATCCGCATCACCCCTTGGCCAGCGCCGCCCGCGCCCGGCCGATTAGGTCGTTGTCCTTGTCGCCGGAGCCGCGCAGCCAAAAGAGGCTGCTGGCCAGGCAGCGGTCGCGCCAGTGCGGCGTGACGTGGCAGTAATCCTCCATCACGGCCGAACTGAACTTGTAGTCGTGAGCGTCGCGGCCCTTGTTGAAAACCAGGCGCCGGCCCGCCGCCAACAGCGCCTCCGCCCCGTCCGCCCCGGCGCCGCCGAGAAACGCCAGCGCCTTGCGGGCCGCCGCCGTTTTGTCTTTGCTCGCGTCGGCGAACACTTCCTCCACCGCCGCGGGGCCGTCCGATTTGAGATCCGCCTTTTCCAGGGCGTCGATCTTCACGCCGGCCCCGCCCTTTACCTGCTTGCCGAACAGCACGACGAACGCGGCAGCTTGCAGCATGAGCATCCGCCGCGTCTCGTCGTCGCCGCTGGTCAGGAAGGCGTAATGGAGCGCATTGGTGGATGTCACCGAATGCAGAGCGACGATGCCCGGCTGACGCATGAGCAATTCGCCGGCTGCCAGGAACAGGCCGTCCCAGACTGACGCCGGATCGACCTCCTTGTTGAGCAATTCGACCACCTTGTCGGCCGCCTCGCCCGGCGACGCGCTCCGCACGGCGGCCAGTAGATCAGCTGACGCTTCTGGCGTGACCTTGCCGCGCTGCCAGCCGGTCCGGATGGCGGCCGCTTTCTTGATGTTCTCGCGCCACGGCCGATCCGGCTCCAGATCGTCCTTGGCCGGGTTGCCTGCTTCATGGGCGAGCAGGGCGAAGGCGACCGATCGCAGCACCGGCTCGGCGTGGCGCCAGCCGATGGTGTTGAGCGTGCGTGTGGCGTTGGCGACATAGATCGCCTTGTGGCCGATGACGCGGAAGTCGCGGGCGCCGTAGCGGACCAGCAGCTCGAAGACTTCGTCAGCCCCCGCCGTGCGGACCAGGGCGGCGACGGCCCGGTCGGCGGCCTCCTCGTCCCAGGCGTCCATCGCCTCGGTGAAGGCTTTGCGGGCGCGGTCGGCCGGCGGCAATTTGCCCTCATCCAGCGTCGGCATCGTCCAGGGCCCCTTGTTTTTCTTAACGTTTTGCGAATTTTTGAACTCGTTTACGGCCCAGACCAGGGCCAGCCAGCGGTCGGCGTCCGGCGCGGCCAGGGCGGCCAAGTGGGCCGAGTGGACGGCTAGGACGCAGTGAAACTCGAAGCCGACCGGCCGCGGCTGGATGGTGCGAACGCCGGCCAGGAAGACGGCGGCGAGGAGCTTTTGATAGCTGGTCCCGTCGTGAATTCTGGCGGCAACGGCGTCGAGCAATTTCTCCTGCGGCGTATCTTCGATGAGGCGGACGAGCGGCTCAATGTCCGCTCCGACTGGGACGGCGGACGGCCCGGCGCCGTCGGCGGCGTCGATGGGCGGCAGACGGCCGAGGAAGGCGAAGTCGCCCAATCCGGCCAGCGCCCCGGCTGTCAGGGCGCCCTTGACGAAACGGCGGCGATCGAACGGCGTGAACATGAGAGGTCTCCCTTGGTCGCGGTTCCAGCGGGCGTCATCCCGTGCCGCGTCGCGGGATTGGCTTTCTCGGTTATCGTATGCGCGGCCGCGGGGTCGGGACCGCCGCGCTGCCGAGAACAAACCGCCGTCCACGCCGATGGATGCCGCCGCACAGCTTGCGCCTTGCGCCAAGGGCACAAGGCATGGCGCACCGTAAATCATTTGCTCATCACCCTTTAACCGGGCTGCGCCATGCGCTAGCGCGGCAAAGCCGCCGAAAACTGAAGCGTTGCCTGCGGTCGCCCCTTCTGTTCTGGACCCCCCGGAACCGAGCCAGGAACTTCGTTGCAAAGGGCCGTTGCTCGTGCGGGAATGGTGAGCGTTCTG
>DATKHW010000304.1:0-5955 GCA_035546275.1 Gemmataceae bacterium | reverse complement strand
CCTCGCCCACAACGCCTTCGGCGTACCCGAGCCGCTGTCGGCGATCGAACGCCGCGGCATCGACGAGGTGGACCCGCTGGATGTGCGCTTCGCCGGAGAGCTGGGATACGTCATTAAGCTATTGGCAGAGGCGTTTGTGCTGGAAGGCCAGCTGGCGCTGCACGTCTCGCCGGTTTTGTTGAAGCGAGCCGCGCCGCTGGCCCTGGTTCGCGGCGCCTACAACGCCATCCTCGTGGTTGGCGACGCGGTCGGCGATACGCTGTTTTATGGACAGGGCGCCGGCCAGATGCCGACGGCCAGCGCGGTGACGGCCGACCTGATCGACCTGGCGATCGGTCGCAGCCAGCGGACGTTTCAGACGCTCCGCCTTTGGACGGCGAACGGGGCGCGGGCGCAATTGCGCTCGCCTGCCACCGTGAAGACCCGATTCTATCTGCGACTGCTGGTGGACGATCGGCCGGGTGTTTTGGCGGAAGTGACGGGCGTGCTGGCGCGGCATCAGATCAGCATCGCGTCGGTGATCCAGCACGAAGCGCCCGATGAGGAGGAAGGGACGCGCGTGCAGCTGGTCATCATGACGCATACGTCGCTGACGGGGGCGTTCCGCTCGGCGGCGGCGGACATGGGTCGGCTCGGCTGCGTGGCGGCGCCGGCGGTGTACTACCCGGTGGCGGATTGAGTCCAGGGAAATGCGGCGGCTGTTCGATTTTATACAAGAAGAAGGAATGGACTCCGTTTTCCAGCGCTTCCTCGATCACTTCTTGTCCCACGTGAAATCCTGGCTGACGACTCGCTTGCGACCCCCTGTGTCGGGTATCTCTACAATTCCTTTGAATTCGATCCGCTCGTAACTCGCAAGAGGGAGAACAAGCGTCACGGTTCCATCCTTTTTCCATGAGGGCCACTCAAACCGGTGTTTTTCGAGAGCAGCCTCCCCTTCCCGATGACACATAACGAGGAAGTCGCACCGTCCCCAATCCTGCTGGAGGACCGTATCAGGTTGCCGGAGTTTCACCTGTATCTCGGCAGCGCTTATATTTGAGATCGATTCAATCTCAAAATAAGGCACGCCTGATGGTTCTACCGGACCATCCGGCTCTCGAAACGTATCGTTGTACAGACGGACATAGGCGCCGTTGTTGTTCGCCGTTCCGTCGATGGTGTAATCAAGAAGCAGGGGCGCCGCAGGAATCGTGATGATCTTTTGCTCCTTGGCAGCCCAAGCGGCGAACGAAAACGTTTTGGACCATTCCTTTTTCGTTTCTGAAGCGCGCGGGTCTTCGTAATACGAGATTCCTACAGTAACGCGGACATCAGCCAGCTCGTCTCCCCATTCGTCGCGCGTGAGGGCCGCGTCTTGAACGATTGCGTCGCCGTCCCAGCGAAAGGTCGCTTCGTCGCGGCTGAGTTCTACGAACGCCTTTGTCTGCCCACTCTTTCCTCCCTGCGGGCCGCATGAACAAGTCCAGATCGCCGCAGCAAGAAGCAACAAATAGATTACGCGTCCGAATTTGCTTTGACACGGCCGCCCCTGTTGCGCCGCGGGCATGTTTGTCGACCTCCATTGGTGAACGCCGCGCTTTGGGGCCGGCTTACCCGGTAAGGAGCGTCGGGCCCCATGCGATCCTCGTTAGATTCTAGCGGTATGTAAGCGGAAAAACCGCGTCGTTTCCTTTTCAAATATTAAGTATGCATTTGCACCATTTTTGCGAGTCGCGCCGCAGAAACCGGCCCGCCGATCCGCCGCTGGAGAACCAGCAACGCCCTCCGACGGCCTGGTGAATCGGCTAACGGCGGACGAATCGCATTCGGTTGAAGCCGGCGGTTCATACATTGCCGCAGGGCGACCAGGCGTGCCCCCAAGCGCAAAAGATTCTTCATTTTTTACTGGCGACCCGGAAAGCCGCCTGTATAATCGGCGGGGTGCGTCCCACCATCAAGCAGATGCTAAACGACCCATGGAGTACGAGGGCGTGATGATCGCCGCCCACGAATTCGGCGAGGTTGCCGAGCGGTTGCTTCGCCAGGCCTGCGTCGACCTGGACACGTCGCTGCGCCGCGGCCGGGCCGACCGCGTCGAGCGGCTGTTCGCCGCCTACCCCATGCTGGCCGCCCAATCGCAATCCGCCGTCGAGCTGATCTATACGGAATTCGCCGCGCGCGACGAGCTGGGACAGCGTCCGGCGCCGGAGGAGTATTACCTCCGCTTCCCGCACTGGCGGGAAGCGCTGCGTCGCCAGTTCAGCATCCATGAATGGATGCGCGGCAGTATGCAGGAAGACCTGCCCGCTGCTTTGAATCACCCCGACGACTCCGATGACAGCGTACCGCGCTGGCTTGGTACGTATGAATTAATCGAGGCCGTGGGCCGCGGCGGCTGCGGCGCCGTTTACCGCGCCTGGCAGCACGGCCTGGAGCGCGCCGTCGCCGTCAAGCTGCTGCCGCCGGGGGCCGACTACGGCGGAGAGCGCACACGCCTGCTGCGTGAAGCGCGCGTCATGGCTCGGCTTCAGCATCCCAACATCATGCCGGTCTACGAAGTGGCGGAACACCGGGGCATGGTTTATTTCAGCATGCCGCTGGCGCCGCGCGGAGCATTGGCCGGTCGCAAAGAACCGGCTGCCACCGTGGTGGAGTGGATGGCCGCCGCCGCTCGCGCTGTCCATCACGCGCACCAGAGCGGCGTGGTTCATTGCGATCTAAAACCGAGCAATATCCTTCTTGACGCCGACGACCGGCCGCTAGTCAGCGATTTCGGACTCGCCCAGGAACCGGATCGCGGAGCGAAGGACGGCGCCGCCCTCGTCCTGGTGGGCTCGCCGGCTTACATGGCGCCCGAGCAGATCACCGCCCGGCCCGGAGCCTACGCCCCGCCCCTCGATATTTGGGCCTTGGGTGTGCTGCTGTATGAGCTGCTGGCGGGGGAGCGGCCCTTTGCCGGCGATGATCTCGCGGAGCTGCGGCAGCGTATCTGTAATGAGGACGCCAAACCGCTGCGCCAGCGCACCGCCGGCGTTCCCGCTCGTTTGGAGGCCGTGTGCGCCCGGTGCCTGGCCAAGGACCCGGCCTTGCGGTACAACAGCGCCGAGCAACTGGCGGACGATCTCGCCGCCTGCCGCCCTTGACGGCTCATTCGCTTGGCGACCATGCCCAAGCGCCCTTGCCCTCGCCCTGGTCGGCTCAACGTGAGGAGCCTCTTCGTGCAAGACGTCGCCGACGCCTTCAGCAATCTGATGCGAAAAGTGCGTCTGGGGGACCATAAGGCCCTGGCCCAGCTACTGCAGCACTACGAGCGTGAAGTGCATCAAGCGGCCTGTCATCTTCTGGGCCGTTCTCTCCGTTCTTCGCTGGACCCCGCGGACCTGGTGCAATCGGTGCACCGCACTCTCCTTCGCGGTCTCCGTGACAATAAGTTCGAAGTCGCCAGTCGGGAAAAGCTGGTCGCCTTGGCCGTAACCGTGGCACGGAACAAGGTGTTTCGTGCGGCCCGCCGGTTGGAATGTGAGAAGCGGTGCAACGCCGCCCTGGCGGAGACGGCGGCGCATGAATGTACCCGCGTTGGACCGGAATCGCCGGCGGACCCGGCGCGAAAAGCGGAGTACAACGATACGCTGGAAAAGATCTACGCGCAGCTGAATGAGTGCGACCGCCGGCTCGTGCAAATGCGCCTGCAGGGCTACAGCACGGCCGAGGCCGCGCGCGAAGCCGGCGTCAGCGCCGACGTGCTTCGGGTGCGGCTGAGCCGGCTGCGCCAGCTGCTGCGGGAACGGAATCTGTTGACGGAATGGATCTGAGAAGCGGCCTATGTCCAAGAGGGATTGAGCCAGGCCCGAAATGAGGGCCTCCTAAGGGCCGTAGGATGGCCCGAATGAGAGGACAGCCATGCGTTGGACACTGGGGTCCCTGGTGAACCGCTTGCGGGACGGGCGCGGCCGTCGGCCGAACCGTCCCACCGCGGGCCCCGTGCCGAGTTTGGAGGCGTTGGAAGACCGCCGCCTTCTCTCGGCCGCCGCGCCGTCGCCGTCGTCCCTGCTGAAAACCGCTCCGCTCCTGGATTCAACGACGGCCGTCGTCGCCGCCGTGGCGCCCACGAAGGCGGCGCCGCCCAGCGGCAAAGCCGTCGCTGCCCCGGCCAGCAACACGCCGACCGCGTCGATCGTGGCGGCGACCGGCGCTACTGATTCGCTGGATTGGCAGGTCGAGGCCGTGTACCGGACCATGTTCGCGTCGTACCTGGCCAGCGTCGGCTACGATGCAACGAATCCGCCTGCCGCGACGGCCGCGTCCACACAACCAGCTTCAACGAATGCGGCCGCAGCGGACGCGGCGCCTGCGTCCCAGACGCCGCCCCCGGCGAAGATCGCTGACGCCAGCGCCGACAGCGGCCAACCGGCGGCTGCCGCGGCGGCCAATGTTTCCGCGGTCGCCGCAACCCACCAATCGCAGACGACGACCACGCCGGATGCGACGGATTCAGCATCCGTCCAGGCGCCGCCGACGACGCTCATTGCGTCTTCCTCGACGCCCGGTAATTCGTCGCCGCAAACGCAGCCGCCGACGGCGACGGCCGCGCCTGTCGCAGACGTCGCAGCGGCGCCCGCTGCTCCGGCGGCCGCCGACTCGACGCAGACCGATGACGCCGCAGCGACGCCGACCGCCACGGCTGGTTCCGGCGCCGCCTCGTCAGGCGCGGCGGCCGACACTACGGCGGATGCGGTGAGCTGGCAGGCCGAGGACGTCTATCGGGTCACATTCACCGACGGGTCCAGCCTGCTGATGCGTGTGCGCGTCGGCGTGGAAGGACCGACGGAAGCGCCTGTCAATGGGGACAGCTCGGCCGAGGCAGGCCAACCCTCGACGAACGCCGCTCGGTCGGATTCCGGCGCTGACCCAAGCGCGAGCGCCGTCCTCGTGGTGGAAATCAGCGTCGCTGACGATCCGGCGACAGGTGCGGTTTCGCCGCCGGCGACGGACATGACGGCGCTGCGTCTCACCATCACGCCGCCTACGTCCAGCGAAGCCGCCGGGTGGATTCTGAATGTGGCCCCAGCGCCGACCGCCGACAATGCGGCCGGAGCGGATGGCGGCCAGAACGCGAGCATCCCGCCGCTGGATTTCACGCTGCAGCCGGTCGCGATCACGGGCCGCTCCGAGACCGGCATCGCGGCCGATTCTGGGACCAAGCTGGCGGGTTCATCCACGCCGACGGCCCTGACTGGGCTGGGTAACGGCGCGTCCCCTTCGTCGGCTCTTCCGGGCGGCGCGGGGGCGGCGCCGGCGAGCCAAGCCGACGGGGGCTGGAGCCGGTCGCTTACGACCGTAACGGCAATCGCCGACGTGGTCTTGGCCGACTGGAGCGGGCGCGAGGCAAGCAGCAATGCGGACGCAGCCGCCGGCGGCGCCGAGGTAAACCGCGGGGCGGATTGGCAGGCGGGAAATGCCGGCCAAACGGCGGCCTTGGCCGAAAGCGCTAGACAGATCGTGCTTGCGGGAATGCTGCCGACGGGAGACGCGGCTGTCGTCCCCGCCTCCACGGCAATGCCTTACGCCCTGAGCGGCATGGCGAACACTCCGGCTGGAGTTGGCCGCTTCGGCGCTGCCGCCGCCGACAAGTGGGTATGGATAGGCGGCCCGGTTTTCGCGGTGGGCGGCGTGATCCTGCCCAGCCTGGGTCTGGGCCGGAACGACGCACCGGCCGGCGCCGCATCCGACGGCTCCTTGCAAGCGGGAATTCCGATCGCGGAAGTGGTCAAAGATTTCACGCAATCCCTGACGGAGATCGTGCGCAGCATCTACCGCTCGGTGTTAGGGCGGCTGCCGGCCGACGGCGAAGAGCAGGGCTGGGTGGGTGCGCTCCTGGGCGGTCAGAGCCTGGAGCAGTTGCTGCCGGCGTTCCTTGGCACGGCGGACTTCAGTCAGCGGGCCTCCGCCCTCGTCGCCGAAGGGACCCCCGAC
>DATKHW010000303.1:0-3049 GCA_035546275.1 Gemmataceae bacterium | reverse complement strand
ACCGCCCACCCGACACGACGAGCGCGGAACTGCTATAATGCCGGCATATCCCGCCCGCCGAGGTTGGTATGCAGCACGAACCCCACCTGTTCGCAGCGCCGTCCGCTTCCTTCCGCACTCGCCGATCCTTCCTCCGCCGCGCCGGCGGGGGAATCGGCCTCCTCGCCCTGGCCGGTCTGCTTGATCGCCAGGGACTTCTCGCCGCCGAGGACGACCGCGCCCTCAATCCCCTGGCGCCGCGGCCGCCGAATTTCCCCGCCCAGGCCAAGTCCGTCATCTGGCTCTTCATGAACGGCGGGCCGTCGCAGGTGGACACCTGGGACTACAAGCCGGAGCTGGAAAAACAGGACGGCAAGGAGCTGCAAGGCTTCGACAAGGCCACCGGCTTCTTCGTCGATCAGGTCGGCCCGCTCATGCGGTCGCCGTTCGCCTGGAAGCAGCACGGCCAGTCGGGCACATGGGCGCCGGAGATCTTTCCCAATATCTCCCGCCACGTCGATGACATGGCCTTTATCCACTCCTGTTTCACCGAAACCAACAACCATTCGCCGGCCCTGTTCGAGATCAACACCGGCATGAGCCGGATGGGCTTCCCGTGCGTCGGCGCCTGGGTGACCTACGGCCTGGGCACGGAGAACCAGAACCTCCCGGCGTTCGCGGCGATGTACGACACGTTGGGCCGCGGCTTGCCCAAGGGCAGCGCCCAGAACTGGGGCGCCGGCTTCCTGCCTGGCGTCTACCAGGGCACCGCCCTCAACGCCCAGGGCGCCCCCATCGACAACCTCAGCCGGCCCGACGGCATGAGCGACCCGGAACAGCGCCGCCAGCTTGATTTGCTCCAGCGCCTCAGCAAGCACTACGACCAGGAACACGAGGAAGAGGCGGAGCTGAACGCTCGCGTCAACAGTTTTGAGCTGGCCTACCGCATGCAAATGGCGGCGCCGGAAGCGCTGGACGTGACCCGGGAGCCGGAGGCGATCCAACGGCTTTACGGTCTGGACAACCCGAAATGCACGCATTTCGCCAAGCAGGCGCTGATGGCCCGCCGGCTGGTGGAGCGCGGCGTCCGCTTCGTGCAGATTTATTCGGGCGGCATGGAGAACGAGCGGAGCTGGGACGGCCACATCGACATCGCCGGCAACCACCGCCAGTTCGCCGGCGAGACGGACATCCCGATCGGCGGCCTCTTGACGGACCTGAAACAGCGGGGATTGCTCGACTCGACGCTGGTGATTTGCTGCGGCGAGTTCGGCCGGCTGCCCGTGTCGCAGCGGACCAAGGATACGAAGCTGCCCGGCCGCGACCACAACCCCCACGCCTTCACGGCCTGGTTCGCCGGCGGCGGCGTCAAGGGGGGAGTGCATTACGGCGAAACCGACGAGATCGGCCACAAGGCGGCCGTGGACCGCGTCTCGGTCAACGACCTGCACGCGACGATACTGGCGCTGTTGGGGCTGGATCACCTGAAGCTGACGTACAAGTACAACGGCCGCAATTTCCGGCTGACGGATGTGGCGGGGGTGGTGGTGAACAAGATCATTGCGTGAGGCGGAGGCCGAAACCACGGACGATCGCACGCTCTGACCGAAGGGGGGTAAAGAGATGTTGACGATCCACAACGGCGATCCGCGTTTGCACCGCCGGGCGTTCCTGCGCATCGGCGGTTTGACCCTCGGCGGCCTGACGCTGCCGGGACTGCTCGCCGCCAGGGCGCGGGCCGCGGAAGGCGGACGGCTCCTCTCCGATAAGTCCGTCGTCTTCCTCTTCCTGCACGGCGGGCCGAGCCAGATCGAGACGTTCGATCCGAAAATGGCGGCGCCGAGCGAAATCCGCAGCGCCACGGGCGAAATCCAGACGTCGCTTCCCGGCGTCACATTCGGCGCCACGTTTCCACGCCTGGCCGCAATGGCCAACCGCCTCGCCGTGGTGCGGTCCTACCAGCCGGGCGACGCCAACCACGACATCAAGCCGGTCGTCTGCCGCGACACGTTCGGCGCCAACCTCGGCGCCGTCTACGCCCGCATGGCCGGGCCGAACAACCCCGCCAATGGAATTCCCACCAACTGCATCCTTTTCCCGCGCGCCGTCGATTCCTCCACGCAGCCGGGGACCATGAACTTCGGCCGCTTCGGCGACGTCGGCCCGTTCGGCGCCGCCTGCGCCCCCTTCGAGCCCAGCGGCGGCGGCGACCTCCGCCAGGACCTCAAGCTCAACCTGCCGATGACGCGGCTGGAGGATCGCCGCACCCTGCTAGCCCAGCTCGACCAGGCGAAGCGATGCTTCGACGAGGACGAACTGGAGCAGATGGACCACACCCGCGCCCAGGCCTTCGACGCCGTCCTCGGCGGCGCGGCCGACGCCTTCGACCTGTCGAAGGAGCATCCCGCCGTCGTCGAGCGCTACGACACCGCCCCGCTCGTCCGGCCGGAGAACATCGACAAGAAGTGGAAAAACTACAATAACTATGTCGATAACGCGAAATCGCTGGGCAAGCTGATGCTCTTGGCCCGCCGGCTGTGCGAGCGCGGCGCCGGCTTCGTGACGGTGACGACGAACTTCGTCTGGGACATGCACTCCGACGTGAACAACGCCCCGGTCGGCGAGGGCATGGGGTACATGGCGCCGCCGCTCGACCACGCCGTGTCGGCGTTCATCGAGGACCTGGAGTCGCGGGGCCTGACCGACCGCATCCTGCTGGTGGCGTGCGGCGAGATGGGCCGGACGCCGCGGATCAACAAGAACGGCGGCCGCGACCACTGGGGCGACCTCGGCCCGCTCTTCTTCGCCGGCGGCGGCCTGAAGATGGGCCAGGTGATCGGCCAATCCGACCGCGAGGCCGGCCGGCCGAATTCGGAGCCGGTGCGGATCAAGAACGTCCTCGGCACGGTGCTGCACACGCTCTTCGACGTGGGAGCGCTGCGGCTGGTCCGCGGGGCGCCGCGCGAGATTGCGCAGACGATGACGGGATATGAGCCGATTGCGGAACTGGTGCGATAGCAGTGGACCTCGGAGCCGCGCACGCAGCGCAACGGAGTAAGCGGATCTCCCC
>DATKHW010000302.1:0-9107 GCA_035546275.1 Gemmataceae bacterium | reverse complement strand
GGCTCAAATCTCTGCGACCACTGCCGGGCCGTGCGTCGTCACGGCCTGGCGCCGCGGCAGTCGATAGGCCAGCACAAGTGTCAGCGCCAGCAGACCGATATTGCAGAGCAGAGCGGCGGCGAGCGCGCCGGCATAGGTTTCCGCCCTGGCATTGGGACCGAGCGCCCCGGCGAAGACGCCCCCAATGATCGCGATGCCCATCGAGAAGGCGACCTGCTGAAACGTGGCCAGCACGCCGGACGCCGAGCCGGCGTCGGCCGCGGGCACGCCGCTCAGCGTCGCCGCGATCAGCGAGGGGAACGCTAATCCCTGACCCATGCCGTACAGCAGCAGCAACGGCATCAGTTCCCACACGCTCAGCCCCTGTCCCCGCACCTGCGTCAGCAGGACGATCCCGACGAGCGCCAAGGCCATGAGGGCTGCGCCCAGCAGGATGATCCCATGACCCAGCCGTCGGGCCAGCCGAACGGCGGCGCCGGAGGCGAACAAATAGCCGACTGCGAAAGGTGCAAAAGCCATGCTGGCGGCCGTCGGCGCCAGGCCCAGGCCCTTCTGAAGGAACAGCGTCACGGTCAAGAAAAACGCCGACAGGCCGCAGCAAAAGGCGAGGCTAGTGACCACGCCGACCGTGAAAGCCCGGCTGCGGAACAAGCCCAGCTCGACCAAAGGCGAACCGCCCGTGTTTTGGACGCGCCGCTCGAACAGGAGGAAGCCGGCCAGCGCCGGCGGAGCGGCCGCCAGGCAGATGAAGGCCCACCACGGCCACCCCGCGTCCGGCCCCTCCACCAGCGGATAAACAAGCAGCATCAAGGCGACGGAGACGACGGCGACGCCGCCGAGGTCGAGCCGGCGGGCCGTCGGCGAGCGCGACTCCGGCGCGAGCTTCCAGGCGGCCAGCAGCGTCAGCAGGCCGACCGGCAGGTTGACGAGGAAGATGGGCCGCCAGCCGAGGCCGAACAGATTCGCCTGGACGAGGAACCCGCCCAGGACGACGCCGGAGAAGGAGGCGGCGCCCTGGACGACGCCGTAGACGGCGAAGGCCCGGCCGCGCTCGTGGGGCGGAAACGTCACCTGGATGATAGACAGCACTTGCGGGAACAGCATGGCCCCCGCGATGCCTTGCAGGACGCGCGCGGCGATGAGCAATTCCGGCCGCGGCGCCAGGCCGCAAAGGACCGAGGCGAGCGTGAAGCCCGCCACGCCGATGAGAAACATCTTTTTGCGGCCGACAATATCGCCGAGCCGGCCGCCCGTGATGAGGCAGACGGCGTAGGCGAGACCGTAGGCGGCAATGACCAGCTGCACCTGGGCGAAGGACGCGTGGAGGTCGGCCTGCATGGCCGGCAGGGCGACGTTGATGATGAAGAAATCGAGCGTGCCGAGGAAAGCGGCGGTGACAACGACGGCGAGCGTAAGCCACTGGCGCAACCCCGGCGAGCCATGGGCGCGCTGCCCTGGCGGGGAGCATCGTAATTCGGTGGTGATCGTTGAGGGAGAGGAAGCGGGGCAGGCCGCACGAGCGGTCGCATTCGGCATTATGTGAGCCACCTCCACGTGGATCATTCCGGGCGCGGCGAGACGGCATTCATCGTGGACGAATGCTTTCCCGTAGATGAGTGTAGTGCGCAATAAGTCAACGGGGCAAGGTCGATCGAGTTGGCGGGGAGAATGGAACCATGAATTGAAGGGAGAGGCCCCTCCCGGATTTGAACCGGGGTATGACGGATTTGCAATCCGTTGCCTTTCCGCTTGGCTAAGGGGCCGACGGGCGGCGTACCTCTGTGGTATCGGCTGGCCGGTGACGGCGACTTGAACGGACGACAAACCGGGGCGCGTCCGTTCTCACGGCCGGCGACGGCGCCGGATGCGACGGCTTGACCGGTGGCGCCGTCCGTGCCGTCCGAGACGTCCGCGGTCCGTCCGCCATGGCGCCGGCAAGTCGTTCCAGGCCGCCCCGGTATGATGCAGCTGCAATCCTTGAGCATGTGCGGACGGTTCTTCTTTCTCTCGGCCGGCCCCGCTGTCGCCGATCTGTTCCAGCTGGCCGGCGTCCCGGAACTTGCACCGCGCTTCAATATCGCGCCGACGCAGCCGGTCCTGGCGGTCGGCCTGGACAAAGCGGGACAGCGAAACGTGGCGACGTTTCGTTGGGGATTGGTTCCCCGTTGGGCGGCGGACGTGAAGCTCGCTCCAATCAATGCGCGCGTTGAGACGGCCGCCGACAAGCCGATGTTCGCCGAGGCCTTGCGGCAACGCCGCTGCCTGATCCCCGCCGACGGATATTACGAGTGGCAGCGCCAGGGGAAAGCGAAGCAGCCCTTCTGCTTCCGGCCGCACGACGACCGACCCTTCGCCTTCGCCGGCATTTGGGAGGCATGGTGTCCGGAATCCGGGCCGCCGCTCTTGACGTGCGCCATCCTGACCACAGCGGCCAACGACCTGGTGCGGCCGGTGCATGACCGGATGCCGCTCATCCTCGACCCGCGGCATTACGACTTATGGATCGACCGCAACGTGCAGGAGCCGGCGGTGCTGACCGACGCGCTGCGGCCTGTCCCCGCGGACGCCCTGCACGCCTACTCGGTCAGCCCGTGGGTGAACGACGCGCGGCACGACGACGCCCGCTGTTTGGAGCCAACGGCGTAACGGATCAGGGTTTGGCCGTCTTTTCAACGGCGTGGACGATCGTCTTGGTGGCTTCCCCGAGTGCTTCGATCTGCGCCTCCGCCGCTTGGCCGATGGCTTGGATGAGCGCCCGCGCGGTTTCCGTCAGGCTGCCGGCGACGGAACCCGCAACCCAGCCGCCGACAGCGAAGACGGCGACGACCTGATCCGTCATCGGCAGCACCTGGATGGAGCCGCGAAACAAGGCCAGCACCGCCAAGGCGAAGATACAGCCCGCCAAGCCGCCCAGGCACGCGCCGATAAGAATTCTGGCCACTGGCTGCTCCCGCTGTTTATGCGCCCGGAGGTCTTTTGGCGTCGGCTCCGCGGGCGCTGGGGCGTGAGCCGACGACAGCAGTGTACCGCGCTGCAAACATCTGCTACAATTGCCGTGTCCCCCCGCCTGCTTCCCTCCGGCGAAGGTTCGCCCCGACATTTGCGGATGCTGTTTCTCCCTTTTTGTGAAACGCCTGCCCCGTGTTCAGGAGCCGTCGGGTGAAATTGCTCTCAAATCGGCTGCCGTCGGTTGCAGGCCTCTGTGCGTTGGTCCTTGTGCTATGGGCGAGCGCGACGGCCGATGCAGCCGATCCGACGTCGACCGCCGACCCGGCGGCTGAATACAGCGCCCACGTCCGACCGATCCTGACGCAATACTGCCTTTCTTGCCATTCCAGGGAGAAGCGAAGGGGCGATTTGAACCTGGAGCGGTTCGATACGTTGGACGCCGCCCGTAAGGATCCGCGCGCGTGGCAGGAGGTGTGGGAGAAGCTGGAGGCCGGCGAGATGCCGCCCGGCAAGGCGCCGCAGCCGACGCCGGAAGAGCGCGGCCGACTGACGGCGTGGGTGCGCGGCTTCCTCGTCGCCGAGATGAAATCGCACGCCGGCGATCCGGGCCGCGTCGTGGTGCGCCGGCTCAGCAACGCCGAATACGACAACACCATCCGCGACCTGACCAGCGTGGACCTCCGGCCGACGCGCGATTTCCCCTCCGACGGCGCTGCCGGCGAGGGCTTCACCAACGCCGGCGACGCGCTCGTCATGTCGCCGACGCTGCTCGGCAAGTACCTCAAGGCCGCCAAGGAAATCGCGGCCCATGCCGTGCTGCTGCCGGACGGCTTCCGCTTCTCGCCGTCCACCGCTCGCCGCGACTGGACCGACGAGGCGCTGGCGGAGCTGCGCCAGGCCTACCGCGATTCGGCCCCCGGCCCCGACGACGGCCGGCTGGATTTCACGCCCTACCTGGCGGCCACGGTCGCCCATCGCGACGATTTGAAATCCGGAAAGATGACGATCGATGCCGCAGCGAATCAGGCGAAGCTCAATCCCAAATATCTGCTAATGGTGTGGCGGGCGCTGAGCGATCCCGAGCCGTCGTTTCCCCTGGATCGCATTCGCGCCCGCTGGCTGCAGACGTCGCCGCAGGACGTGGAGGCGCTCGCTTCGGAGGTGCGGGCCTGGCAGGGTCTGCTGTGGAAGTTCAACAAGATCGGCAGCTATATGAACCCTGTCTGGCAGGACGCCGCCATGCCGACCTTCATCGAGTCGCAAACGCTGCGATTCAAACCAACCCTGCCGCCGGGGCGGAACGAGATCGTCCTGTACCTGGCGGCCCGCGACCTGGGCGGCCTGGGCGACGAGGGCGGCCTGGTCGTCTGGCGGCGACCTCGTTTCGAGGGAGGCCGGCCGCAATGGACGCAACGAACGCCATCCTACCTGCTGCGCGACGCGGCGGAATTCGGCGGCCGGTTGGACGCCGCCTATCGAACGGTCTTCGCCGACACAAGCGACTATCTCGCCGCGGTTGAGGACGCCGCGCATGACAGCGTCCTGACGCCGGAGATTTTGGCGAAGAAACGCGATCTGGATGTAACCGTGCTCAAGCACTGGATCGCCTACCTGGGACGCGGCCCCATTCCGGCGGATTCCGTCCTGGGCCGCTGGCGCAGCGCCGCCGCCGATCCCAAGCGGCGCGACGAACTGGCCATGCTGGCCCATCAAGTCCGCGACCTGATGACCGGCGAGCGCCCCGCTGACAAAAACAAACCGGATTGGATTCTTTATGACTCCTTGGCGTCGCTCGACGGCCCGCTCTTTCAGGGAATCGACCTCGTCGCTTGGGCCAAGGACGCCCCGGCAGGTGCGCCGGCCGGCGGTCCCCATTTCGGATTGGGTTCATCGCGTTTCATCCGCGATCCCTCCGGCAAGACCGGCGACGCCGACAGCTTGACGGCGCTGGCGGATTCGGTAATCGAAGTGCGGCTGCCGACGGCTTGGCTTCAGAATCGCGAGTTTATCGTGGACGCAATGATGGCGCCCGGTACGGCCGGCGGTCCCGTCCGTCTTGAGACGCGGCTCGATCCGCCGGATCGCAACGCGCCGCCGGCGCCCGGGCCGCTCGTCGCCAGCGCCGATCTGCTGCGTGCGGACTCGAAACAGCTGGCGGCGGGCTTCGACGCCTTCCGCCGCTGCTTCCCCGCATACCGCTATTACGCCAAGATCATTCCCGACGACGAGATCATCAATCTGCGCCTGTTCGCCCGCGAGGACGACGTTCTCGTCGGGACGTTTCTTGACGACGCGCACAAACAGCGGCTCGACCGACTCTGGACGCAGCTGCGCTTCGTCAGCCAGCAGCCGTTGGTGGAAGAGAAGAATTATCCGCAATTCCTGGGTTTCGTGTCGCAGGACGGCCCCGAGCCATTCAAGAAATTCAAGGCGACCACGGAGGAGGGCGTGCATCGCCGGGCCGCGGAATTTGCGAAGGAGCAGGACGCCGTCGCTCCGAAACAGCTCGACGCGCTGCTCGATTTCGCCGCGCGGGCCTACCGCCGGCCGCTGGAAGATAAGGAGAAAAGCGATCTGCATAAGCTGTACGATGATCTGCGCCAGAAAGAGATGACGCACGAGGAGGCGTTCCGCCTGGTGCTGGCGCGCGTGCTGGCGTCGCCGGCGTTCCTGTATCGGATCGAGCAGCCGGCCGCCGGCGGCGGATCGCAGCCGATTTCCGCTTGGGAACAGGCGACGCGGTTGAGCTATTTCCTCTGGGCCACGACGCCGGACGCCCAACTGCGCGACGCCGCGGCCGCCAATAAGCTGGCCGACGCCGACGACCTGGCGACGCAGGCCGCGCGGATGCTCAAGGATCCCAGGACGCGCGGCCTCGCAACCGAGTTCGCCGCGGAATGGCTGCAAGTCCGCGATTTCCAGAACAACAAGGAGAAGAACGAAAAGCTCTTCCCCACATTCGACGACCAGCTCCGCCAGGACCTGTTTGAGGAAACGATCCTCTACTTCCAGGATCTCTTTCAGAACGACCGCTCCGTCCTGGAAATCGTGGATTCCGACCACACCTTCCTCAACGAATCGCTGGCCAAGCATTACGGCATCCCCAATGTCTCTGGTCCGCAATGGCGCCGCGTGGACGGCGTGAGGCAGTATGGTCGCGGCGGCGTCCTGACGATGGGCAGCGTCCTGGCGACGCAATCGGGGGCGTCGCGGACCAGCCCGGTGCTGCGCGGCAACTGGGTGGTGGAAACGCTGCTGGGCGAGAAGATTCCCCGGCCGCCGCCGAACGTGCCGAAGATTCCGGACGACGGCACGAACGCCGACGACCTGACGGTGCGGCAGCAGGTCGAGAGGCACACCCGCGTCGCCGAGTGCGCCGTCTGTCATCAGCGCATCGACCCTTATGGTTTCGCCCTGGAGAAGTACGACCCGATCGGCCGCCTGCGCGACCGGGACCTCGGCGGCCGGCCGATCGACTGCACGGCCAAGCTCCGCGACGGCACGCAGTTCGACGGCGTCGACGGGTTGCGCCGCTACTTGTTGAATCAGCGCAGGGACGATTTCCTGCGGCATTTTTGCACCAAGATGCTCGGCTACGCCCTGGGCCGCAGCGTGACGCTGGCCGACCAGCCGCTGATCGACGACATTGTCGCCGATCTGAAGGCGAATGGTTGCCGCGTCTCCGCGGCGATTATGGCGATAATTCGGAGCAAGCAATTCCGCTGTCACCGCGAACGGGACGCGATCGGCGAGGAGTAGATAAGCGCGTCTCCCCTCTCCCCCGCTTCGGGGGAGAGGGGCTGGGGGTGAGGGGGCCTTCTTCCCCCTCTCCCCCGCTTCGGGGGTGAGGGACCGGGGGTGAGGGGGCCTTCTTCGCCCCTCTCCCCTGAGTACAGGGGAGAGGGGAGCAAGGGAGAAACAGCCATGAAGTATTTGAATCGGCCCATCACCCGCCGCACGATGCTCCGCGGCCTCGGCGTCACCATGGCGTTGCCGTGGCTGGAATCGCTCTCCGTCTGGGCCGATGAGCCGGTCGCCGGCCGCGCTTCCGAGCCGCCTGTCCGTCTGGCCGTGCTGTTCGCCGGCAACGGCTTCCACCGCGGCGAGTGGTGGGCCGAGGGCGAGGGCGTGGAGATGCTGCTCGGCAAAGTGCTGCAGCCGCTGAATCCATTCCGCAACAAGCTGGTGCTGGTCCGGGGCCTCTACAACCAGGAGGCTGGCAAAGGCGGCATCCACAGCGCCCAGACCGGCAACCTCCTCTCCGGGGCGCCGTTGGAAGGCGGCGGCGGCGTCCACTCCGGCGTCAGTATGGATCAGCTCGTCGCCCAGAAACTCGGCCAAACCACCAAGGTTCCCAGCCTGGTGCTCGGCTGCGAAGCGTCGATGTCGTCGCTGCACAAGGGCTATTCGATGCTTTACAGCTCCCACATCTCCTGGACGTCGCCGACGACGCCGACGCCGCTGGAGCTGTACCCGGCCCTGGCCTTCGACAGTCTGTTCCGCGACGACGCCGGCCGCGGCGACGCCAGCGTCTTAGACGCCGTCATGGAAGACGCCAAGAGCGTCGGCGGCAAAGTAAGCGATGCGGATCGTCGTAAACTCGACGAATACCTGGACTCGGTGCGCGAGGTGGAGCAGCGCATCCAGCAGGCCGGCAAGAAGGGCCGGCTGCAAGGCTGGCGACCGACGTTGGACAAGCCGAACATCCCGCGCCCCGCCGACGGCGTGCCGCAGGACATCGACGAGCACATGCGGCTCATGGGCGACATCCTCGTGCTGGCCTTCCAGACCGACACGACGCGCGTCGCCACGCTGAAGCTGAACAACGACCACTCGTCGCTGCGCTTCCCCAAACTCGGCGTGGATTACATGATTCACCACCTGCTGTCGCACACGGACAACGACGACTGGCTCAAGGTGAATCAATTCTTCATGCAGCAGGTCGCCTATATCGCCGACAAGCTGGATGCCATTCAGGAGGGCGAGCGGACGGCGCTGGACAACAGCATGATCCTGTTCCTGTCGAGCATGATGGAGGGCAGCACCCACGACTGTTCGCAGCTGCCGGCGGTGCTGGTCGGCGGCGGCGGCCGGATGAAGGGCGGCCGCGTCCTCGACTATCTCGGCAAGACGGATCGCAAAATGTGCAATTTGTATCTGGCCATGATGGATAAAATGGGTCTGCATCTGGATCAATTCGGCGATTCCAAGACGCCGCTGGCGGAGCTGTGAGCGGTGATTTTTGCAGCGACCCGCCTGAAGGTCAACTGAATTCAGTCGCAGGAGGCCGCTCGTTAGGGTAGGATCGGACCGCGTGCAAGTCGCGTCCCGACGCTGCAGACGAGGATCGAGCGATGACACCCGACGCGCCGCCGCCCAACTTGCCGGGCACCACCGACGTGCCGCTGCTTGCGGGCCGCTACCAGCTGCTCGAAATGCTGGGCGAGGGCGGCGTGGGGGCCGTCTTCCGCGCGCGCGACGCCAAGCTCGACCGACACGTCGCCGTCAAGATCCTGGCGGCGGGCAAACTGACCGACGCCGACGCCGTGGCCCGCTTCCAGCGCGAGGCCCGGGCGCTGGCCAAACTCAGCCACCCCGGCATCATTCAGGCCTACGACAGCGGCGAGGACGGCGGCAAGCATTTCCTCCTCATGGAGCTGGTCGAGGGGCGCAACCTCGCGGCGGAGCTGGCCGATCGCGGCCGCATTCCACCCAGCCGCGCCGCCGACTACGCCCACCAGGCGGCGCTGGCGCTGCAGCACGCCCATCAGCACGGCCTGGTCCACCGCGACGTCAAGCCGTCCAACCTGCTGCTCACGGCCGATGGGTGCGTCAAGCTGCTTGACTTGGGGCTGGCCCGCTTCCTCCAGGACCAGATCGGCGACGGCACGCTGACCCGCGAAGGTTCCGGCATGGGCACGCCCGATTACGCGGCGCCGGAACAGTTCCGGGACGCCCATCGCGCCGATGCGCGCTCGGACGTCTATTCGCTCGGCTGCACGCTGTATCACCTGATTGCGGGACGGGCGCCGTTCCCCGGCTCGTCCCTGTCGGAGAAGGTGCAGGCGCACGAAACGAAGGAACCGGCGCCGCTGCATGAGTCGTCCCCGGACTTGCCGGCGGGCGTGGCGCTGGTGGTCCAGAAGATGACGGCGAAG
>DATKHW010000301.1:0-15117 GCA_035546275.1 Gemmataceae bacterium | reverse complement strand
GCAAGTGATTCGCTGCTCGCACTGCAACGGCGCCATGCAGGTGCCGGACAACTCGACCGGCAAGACATTTCGCTGTCCGAAATGCCAGCGGCCGGTCGTCGTGGGCGCGCCGGCCGCGCCGCCGGTCGCCGTCGGCGCCGGAGCATCGAGCGCCAGTCCGCGCCCCGCTGCATCCAGCAGCGCGGCGCCCGCCGGGTCCGGCAGCGTGTCGCTTGGCAGCTTTCAGATTCCCGCCGCGCCCAAGCCCGACGCCAAGCCGGCCGGCGGCGCCGCCCCGTCCTCGACGCCGGCCAATTGCCCCGCCTGCGGCAGTCCCCTTTTGCCCGGCGCCATTTCCTGTATGGATTGCGGCTATTTGCTCCAGGCCGACGGCGCCGCCGGCGAGGCCGAGGGGCCCTCGCCCAACATCTGCCCCAACCCGGCCTGTGGCGTCGCCAACCCCCCCGGCGAACGCAACTGCCAGCGCTGCAGCACGCCGCTGCCCACCGCCCCGGGCACCATGCTGCACGGCCGATACCGCATCGAAAAACTCATCGCCATGGGCGGCTTCGGCGCCGTCTACCTGGCGTCCGATACGAAGCACGGCAACCGGCCGGTCGCCATCAAGGACATGATCTGCGCCGATCCAACCGAGTTCGCCATTCGCCTCAACTTCTTCCGCCGGGAAGCGGAAATCCTGCGGTCGCTGGACAGCATCGCCATTGTGCCGCGCGTTTACGACCTGATCGAACAGGGCCAGTCGGCCCACCTGGTGCTGGAATTCATCCGCGGCCAGGACCTGCTCAAGATCATGGAAACCGCCAACAACAAGCCGTTCGCGGTCGAGCAGGTCATCGAATGGGGCAAGGCCGTTTGCGACGTGCTGACGCACATGCACACGCAGTCGCCGCCGCTGGTCCATCGCGATCTCAAGCCGGACAACATCATGCTGCTGGAGGACAAGAAAACGATCAAGATGATCGACTTCGGCACGGCCCGCGACCTGGGCCGGACGCAGAAGGAAAAGATGGCGGCCAAGACGAAGGTTTATACCGAGGGTTACGCCCCGCCGGAGCAGATCATCGGCCGGCCGGAGCCGCGCAGCGATTTGTTCGCGCTCGCCGGGACGATGTATCACCTGGCGACCGGCAAGGCGCCCGAGGGCTTCTACACCGCCAAGGAAATCGAGACGCAGCTGAACGACCCGAACGCGGGTCTGCCGGCCGAACAGCGCTGGTTCTACGATCTGATCCGCACGAACCTGGCCGAGGACGTCAACGAGCGCTATTTCTCCGCCCGCGAAATCAAGGCCGACCTGGACAAGCGTCGGGTGACGCGCGAGCTGGCTTGCCCCAAGTGTCAGCACATCAACAAGGTGCGTGAGCCGTACTGCGGCAAATGCGCCGAGCCGCTGACCGACCCGACGCCGCCCTGCCATCACTGCGGCAAGAACAACCGCATGGGCAGCCGCTGCTGCATTCACTGCGGCAATCGTCTTCGCTGATTCACCGACGAGCACGCAGCGCAAGCAAGTGCCATTGACGATAAAGGGACACCCGTGAATCCGACCGATGAAGTCCCCGCCGACGAATTGCTCCCGACGTGGGACGTGCAACCTCTTCCCGCGGCGATCCCGCTGACCGGGGACGAAGCGGCGCCGCTGCCGGCCGGCGAGCCGCTTCTGTCGCTGGACGAGCCGGCCGCCGCGCCGATCCTCTGTCCGGTCTGCCAGTCGCCGCATAACGGCAAGAGCCCGTCCTGTTCGGAATGCGGGTACTATTTCACGGACGCCGAGCTGGCCGCCGCCGCCAGCCCCGCCTCGCCGCCCGCCCCGGCCGCCCGATTACAGGAGCGGTTTGAGATCGGCGCCCGCGTCAGCGAACGGCAGGGGGTGGAGCGTTTCCGCGGCCTCGACCACGCTTCTTCGCCGCCCACGCCGATCTGGATCATCCGCGAAGCGCTGCCGCCGATGGCGGAAGCGGCCGTTCCCGAGGCCGAGCCGATCGAGGAAGCCTCTCCGGCCGAGATGAGCGAGGAAGAAATCCTGCCGGGCTTCGACGAAGCGCCGCCGAATTCGTCGCAGGTCACCGAGGTGCTGCCGCCGCGGCCGATTTGGCCCAGCGTGGCCTGGGAAGCGGCGCTCTTGCACGCCCTGGAGAATCCCGGTCTGCCGCGCATCGTCGCTTCCTTTGTCGAAGGCGACTATGACTATCTGATTGAGGAGATTCCCCAGGGCCGTATTCTATGGGACGCCTGGGACGATCCCGAATCCACTGCGCAGCAGCGCTTCGGCTGGCTGGCGGAGACCGCCGAGACGCTGCACAACATGCATCTGTCCAACGCCATCCTGGAAGGGATTCGGCCCGACATCGTCGTCGTCTCGCCGGAGGGCCGGGCGCGGCTGACGGACCTGTCCGACCTGCTGCCGCTGCCGTTGCCGCCCGGCGCCCCGATTCGCGGCGCCCTGTACACCGCGCCGGAGGTCGCGGCCGGCCATGGCCAGGTGGACGCCCGCGCCGACCTCTACAGTTTCGGCGGCATGATCTACGCGCTGCACGTCGGCCGAGAGCTGACGGAAATGGACTTCGAAAAGCCCGGCAGTCCCAAGCCGTTCATCCCGCGCTTCCCCGACATCCACCCGGCGTTCGGCCGGCTCCTCAGCAAGACGTTCCGCAAGGAGCCGGACTCGCGCTTTCCCAGCGACGAGGCTTCGAAGGAAGACGCCAGCGGCTTCACGGAGCTGATCCGCACTCTCAAGGTGCTGGGCCGCACCTTCGACAACGTGCGCATGGAGATCGCCAGCTGGACGACGACCGGCATCGTGCGGACCGGCAACGAAGACGCCTTCGCTCTCTTGCACGCCTGCGAGACGCGGCAAGACGACCTGGGGGAATCGGCCCTGATCCTGCTGTGCGACGGCATGGGCGGCTACGAGGCCGGCGAGGTGGCGGCGGCCCTGGCGATTCAGGTGCTGCGCAAATATCTCACAGCACAGAAGCCGTTCGAGGCGCTGGCCGGCGCGTCGCATTTCCCCACCGATCCCTTGGCGACCGGCGCGCGACCGGAAGGGCACGCGCCGGCGCCGCTGGACGTGGAAGCGGCCAAGACGATCCTGAAAAACGCCTTGAAGGAGGCGAATAAGCAAGTTTTCGCCGCGTCGCGCGTGCCGGGATCGAAGCGGCGCGGTATGGGCTGCACGGCCGAGGTGGTGTATCTCGACGGCCGCAACGTGGTAGTCGGCCACGTCGGCGACAGCCGGACGTACCATCTAAGCGAGGGCCGGCTGATCCAGATGACGCGCGACCAGACGCTGGTGAACCGTCTGGTGGAGCTGGGCACGCTGACGCCGGAAGAGGCGGAAACGCATCCGCGGCGCAACGAATTGCAGCAGGCCATCGGCGGTCAGCCGGACGTGGAGCCGGGCGTCTACGCCGGCGTGCTGAAGCCCGGCGATTGGGTGGTGGTCTGTTCCGACGGCGTGACGAACCACGTCACGGCGAACGACCTCAAGCAGATGCTGCAATCGGAGGCGACGTCCGCGGAAATGGCGGCGCGGCGGCTGGTGAATTTGACCAATATCGAAGGGGCGACGGACAACGCGACGGTGGTGGTGGTGCGGTTGACGTAACCAACGAGCCGGAAGCGTGAGCGACGGATTGCTCAATCGGCCCCCTGTTCTCCGAGCGCCAAGCCGAGCAAACCGAATGCATGGTTGGCGCCGTCCCAGCTCTTGACGACGCCCGCCGCGCCGGAATTCCGCCGCGCCCACTCCGCCCGCGCCAGCCACGCCGACGTCGTCTTCGCTTCCACCCCGTCCACCAGTTTCGGATCGCCGGCCTGCTTGGGGTCGGCGAGCCGCGCCTTCAGCACAGCAAGTTGCCCCCGCGCGTGCAGGTCGCGGTCGGCAATTTTGTCGGCGATCGGCTGCAGCGCATCGGCCGCGACCTTGGCCCGTTCGCCGATTCGCGTCAGCCGCAGCAGCAGCCAGGGCGAGGCCGCGCCGCTTATCTGGTTTTTAGCATCGGCGATATCCGGATTGCCCGAGGTCTTGTCGTCCGCTTCGGCGGCGACCAGTTCGACATAGGCGCGCAGGCGGGCGTCCGGCCGATCATTGGGGATCGTTGCAAGGCTTCTGCTCGCCAGTTCCCACTGACCCTTGCGAGCCAATCCTTCCACCTGGCCGACGCTGGCATTGACCGCGTCATTGGCCGACTCCTTCGCCGGCGGAATCGGCGCCTGCCCCAGGACCACCGCTAGCGCCACGGCGGCCGGCGCCAGGTACGGACGGGTCTTCCCTGCATAAAGCGGCTCAACGTCGCTCTTCAAAAGGTCGGCCGCCGCCTGGTCATCCTTCGCCGCCGCCAGCTGCAGGCCGACCAGGCCGAACGCTTCCGCTCGGTCCACAGCCGGGAAAACGGCGCTGGCCAGGGCCTTGGCGCGAGGGCCTTCCTTTTGCTCGGCCAACCGGCGGGCGACGCCGCGCAGCGCGTCCAGCTTTGGCTCGGCCGTCTGCATCGCATCCAACGTCGCAACGAGGTCCTTGGATAC
This sequence comes from Gemmataceae bacterium, assembly GCA_035546275.1. Taxonomy (GTDB): domain Bacteria; phylum Planctomycetota; class Planctomycetia; order Gemmatales; family Gemmataceae; genus UBA4732. The sequence continues at coordinate 10,590 of DATKHW010000301.1, read as the reverse complement.
TTCGTCCCACGCCACCTTGCGGCCGGCGTCCACCTCCGGCTGCGGACCGCCCAGCTCCACCTCGGCCAGCGCGAGATCGTACAGCAGGGCGTCCCGCTCCGGCTCGGCCGCCAGTTTCGCCGCGGCCAGGCTCTTGCCGATGAGATCGTGGGCGCGTTTGCCGCTGGTCGGCTCGGCGGCGCGGAGAGCGTATTCGCCGGCCAATCGGTACAGGGCCGCTCGACCGGCGCCGCCCAGCTCGGTTTTGCCGGGGTCGCTGTCCGCGTAGGCCACGGCCGTCTCGACGCCCTGATCGGCCCGGTTCCCCCTCCATTTCAGATAGCCAAGCACCAGACAGCCGAAGACGACCAGGCCGCCGAGCGACCAGACCGCATAGCGGATGATGCGGCGGCTGCGGGACATCGGCGGCCGCTTCACCGGCACGGCGCCGGCTTCCTGCAGCGACTCGCGGCTGACCGTGGCGGCGGCCGTGGTCGATCCCCACGCCCCTTCCGGCGCCGCGACCTCTTCGCGCTTGGCGCCGGACGGCAACGCCGGCCCCGTCTGCCGCCAGTTCGTCGGATCGCGCTTCGCCGGCTCCGGCACCTTGATGATGCGGCGGCATTCGGGGCAGGGCGTCCGCTTGCCGGCTTCCGCCACGGGCATGTGCAGCTGGGCGTCGCACATCGGGCAGGCGAAGTCGATGGTCGTCGCCGCAACTGTTTCGGGTTTCGGTTCGTCGGCCAGGGCGGCCGCGGCTTCCGCTTCGATGTCGGTCGGACCGGGGGGTGGGGGGAGCGGCTGCATCGCCGGCTTCGGCGGGGCCGGCGGGGCCGGCGGGGGCGCGGCCTTGCCGTCGGCCGGCTTCGCCGACGGGGGCGCCGGCTGGGCCGCCGGCGTCGGCACCGTAATGAATTCCTTGCAATGCGGGCATTTCCCCTTTTTGCCAGCGAATTCATCCTTGACAGTCACCACTTTCTTGCAGTGGGTGCACAGGAATCGGATGGCCATGATCGTCGGCGTCCGTTGGGAGAAGGGCCCGCCCTATGGGATGGATTCTACCATCCTGAGCCCCGCCGCGGCTACTTCCTATCGCACTTCGCGGAACCGCCGCCGCACCTGGTCCGGCGTTGCCGTGCCGGTGACGCCGATTTGCTGCACCGTGATCGACGCCACGAGGCAGCCGAACGCCGCCGCCTGTTCCAGCGTCGCCCCGGCCGCGCGGGCGCAGACGATCCCGGCGCTGGTGCTGTCGCCGGCCCCGACGACGTCGATCGGCCCGCTGACGGGATAGCCCGCGATCAACATGGGGGCTTTATCGCCGCGATCCGGATCGGCCAGCAGAATTCCCTGGTCGCCGCAGGTGCAGAACACGGGTCGATCGGCCCTTCGCGCCAAGGCTGCGGCGGCCGCCGCCAGGTCCACTGCGCCGGCCGCTGCCAGACATTCCCGCTGGTTCGGCTTAAGCGCCACGTTGCGGAACAGGCCGATGCGCTCGCGGCTGTCGGCCAGCACAAATCGGCCGGGCCATTCCGCGCCCAATTCCGCCAGCCGTCCCCGCACGCGCGCCGTGACCACCCCGCAGTCGGCCTCGCTGACCTGGTCCAGCACGACCAACGCCTCGATCCCGCGCCAGGCGTCGTCCAGCGATTCCAATACCAATTCCTCATCGCCGGCGGCAAGCGGCTTGCGGTTCTTGATATCGAGCCGATTCAGCTCCCGCGGCGGTTCGCCGGTGCGGCACAGCATTGGCTTGGTGTACGTCGGCGTCCGCCGGCCCTCGCCGCAATGAATCCCCTCCGAAATCACCACTTTGAGGGCGTCGAGCGCTCGCCGCAGCTCATAGCCTTCGCCGTCGTCGCCGATGATCGAGATCGGTAATATCTCGCCGACGCCGAGCGCGGCCAGATTGTTGATGACCGTGCCGGCGGCGCCGGGATAGGAGCGGACGCGCGTCACCTGATAAGCGTCGAGGCCGGTTTCAATCGACGGTTCCGTCAGGACAGCGTCGATGTCGAGATAGCGGTCGAGGAACAGATCGCCGAGGACGCCGATGGTCAATTCCGGCAGACGGCTCAGGATTTTCTCGACGACTTCCTCGGTGAGCGGATCGCCGGGCCTCATGCGGCGCCCCCTTCCGCGGCGAGGGCGGCGCGACGCAGGGCCGGCACGGTGGCGCGATGGTCGCCTTGCAGATAAAAGCTCTCCCCGCCGTCCGCCACCGTGCGGACGAGAATCGTCTTCCACGGTCGGTAATAATAGCGCGGGTCGGTCTTCGGCGGCTCGAAAAAGGTGTCAGGCTCGAAAAAGGTGTCAGGAACCTTATCGTCCGACGATAAGGTTCCTGACACCTTTTTCGAGCCGAGCGGCACGAGGTCGAAGACGGCGGTGGTGAAGTTGCGGACGGCGCGGCCCTCCTGGTGGGCGACGTTGCGGGCCATTGCCAGAGCTTTGAGATAGACTTCCGGCCCCATGACGGCGGAGCCGAAGTTGAGCAGCACGCCGCCCTCCAATCGCGTCACCGTCTGGGTGAAGATGAGGAAATCGCGGTAGCTGGCCGCCCCGAGGGCGGCGCCGTCGCAGTTGGGATGCTCATGCAGAATGTCGTAGCCGACGCCGACGTGAACCGTGGCCGGCACGCCGAGCCGAGCGGCGCCGGCCAGAACGCTGACATCCTTGTGTGGAAACGGCCCGTCGAGGATGGCCCGGCCGACCGCTTCGCCGAAACCAAGGCCGTCGCGCGCGCCGTCGCGGATGACGTCGTTCATCCGGCCGGTCTCTTCCCAGAGGCCGAACTCGCCGGTCTGGATGTAGCGGGCGACGCTCTCGGTGCTGGCGCCGATCAGGGCGAATTCCCAGTCATGAATCGGCCCGGCGCCGTTAAGGGCGATGTGGTCGATCAGGCCGCGTTCCATCAGGTCGATCAGGTGCCGGGCGACGCCGGCGCGGAGGACGTGGGCTCCCATGAGGAGAATGCGGGAGCGACCGGCGCGGCGCGCTTCCACGAGCCGGCGGCCAAGAGTCGGCAGGGCCGCATGGTCATAGGCCGGCGGCTCGGCGTCGAGCGGCAAGAGGACGGAGAGGTCGAGGTCGTTCTGGCGCTGCGCCAGAGGCTGGATACGCAAACGCGAGCGGTCAAAGATCGGAAATGGCATAGAAGATCATTCCATCAGATCGCCGGTTCACGGCAGTTCGACTACCTCTCCGCCTGCCGGCGTAATTAGAGCGCGCAGCGTCGCCGGCGGAAGATTTTTGGGCAGAAACCGCCCCGACCGGCCGTCCGCAAACGCCGCCTGAAATCCGTCGCGGAAAATGCCGCCGAGCATCGGCAGCGGCCCATTCGGATCGTACGGCAAGTCCTGCGGCTTGGTCCACTGGACCGCCTCGCCAGCCTCGACGATCATCAGTGTGTTCGATGTGCCGTCCGGTATGTCCGCCGGCATGCGCAACTGTCGGCCGGGAGGGAAGAGCGTTTGTTCGCCGACGAAGACATGATAAAAGGTCGTGTTTGGCTTCCACCCCGGCGGCTGTAGCGGCGGCGCGAAAACCGCCGGCATCTTGTCTAGCAGTTTGGTGTTATGGGGACCGTCCCACGGCTCGTTGAGGTCAAATTGCCGATAGAGATCGCCCTGACCGATATTGGGAAGCAGTGCGACGCGCCAGCTGAGCAGCGGCTTCTTGTCCTTTTCCGTGATGACCGCCTGGGGCAAGCGCGCGTCATGCTGTTCTGCGTAATCGTGCATGGCTATCGCGAGCTGCTTGAGGTTGTTTAGGCTGCGCACCCGATCGCCCTCGTCTTTCAGGGCGGCGGCCAGGGCCGCCGGCTCCCAGCCCATCGTCAGCGTGATGCGCCCTCTGCCGTCGTGCTGCTCGATGCGGGCCGAACGCAGGGCCGCGGCCAACTGGTCGGCGATCGCCGGCGGCATGCCCTCCTCTTCGCCAGCGGCGTAATGCTGCATCTGGGCAGCCAGGAAATCCCGAACATCGACGAGCATTCCCAGACGCTTCGCCTCGTCGGCCGCGCTCCCATAATCGAGGCGAAGGGCGGCTTCCAGTCCGTCGGTCGCCGCCCCGTCGGCTCGCGACGACAGATCGGCCGTCAAGAGGATCACCTGGACTTCCGCCATCGGCCCGAAGTCCGGCCGTTTCACCCCCGCCGGCGGCGCTCGCACGCCTAGGACCGGCCTGAGTTCTGCGATGAAGTCCTGGCCGGATTTCGGCGTCAGCGCCGCCGCAACGACGAGCTGATGGCCCTGCGCCGCTGCTTCGAGAGCCGGACGCAACGGGCCGTCCGAGCCAGCCGCCGGGCGATGGGCGATCCAGGTGCGCAATGACTGCTCGCTGGCGCCGATCACAAAGGTCCGATCGCCGCGGATAGAGATGTTCTCTTGGTCGTGCATACCGCCGCTGAAATAGGTTTCATCCTGGAATCGCCGCGGCGTCAGGCCGCGGCTCTTCAGATGCTCCTGCATAGCGGCGGCCGGGAAAGGCTTCGCCGTTTGCACGATGGTGTACCCGTACGGCTGACCCGCTTGCGCCGCCCAATCCTTGACGAATGTGACCCGCTCCAGGTCTTCGGGTCCGGCGCCGAGCGGCGCTCCGACGGCGCTCACGGATTCGAGAACGCTTTGGAGCTTTTCGCGTCCCAGAAACGCATTGAAGCTCTGGATATCCTGTCGCCTGAGCAGGCCGCCCACGTCCACGCTGACGAATGCCGCGGCGCTTCGCGGCGCCAGATCGAGGTCCTCGGGCAACGGCGCCGGTTCCACTCCCGGCTGGGAAACCGCGGACGATGGGTTGTGCCGCGAGAACAGGGGCAGCACGTTCAGCGTCAGCGACCACGCCAACGCCGCAAGCAAACAGGCCGCCGCGACGGCGCCGATCAGCGGCCATCTCCGCCGCCGCATCCATCGCCGCAAGCCCTGTCCGCGGGTCATGGGCCGGGCCTGCGTCGGCTCGCCTGCCAGGAATCGCCGCAGGTCGTCGGCCAGCGCCCCGGCGCTGGCGTAACGCGCGGCCGGCGCCTTTTGCAGACATTTCAGACAAACCGCCTCCAGATCTGGCGGACAGCTCGGTTCGACGCGCCGCGGTGGGACTGGGTCGTCGGCCACCACCTGCATGATGACGTCCACCTGGCTCTCGCCGCGAAACGGCGGCCCGCCGGTGAGCAGTTCGTACAGGATCGCTCCAAGCGCATACACATCCGCCGCCGGGCCGATGGCGCCGCGGCGGACGCCGGCCTGTTCCGGCGCCATGTAGGCGGGCGTGCCGAGGATGGCGCCGCTCTGCGTTAGCGATGTGGAATGGGGCGTCGTCCCCTTCGTGATTTCCAGGCGCTTGGCCAGGCCGAAGTCGGCGATCTTCGGCTGGCCGTCCTCCGTGAGGAGGACGTTTCCCGGTTTGAGATCGCGATGGACGATGCCGTGCCCGTGAGCGTACTGCGCCGCGCGGGCCAGCGCCTCCACCAGTCGCGCCGCCTCGGCGGCCGGCAGCGGACCCTCGGTGCATTTGCGGGCCAGCGTACCGCCGGAGATGTATTCCAGCGCAAGGAACGAGCGGCCGTCGTGGTTGCCGATCTCGTAAATCTGCACGATGCCCGGATGCTGCAAGCTGGCCACCGCCTCCGCCTCGGTGCGGAAACGGGCCAGGTGATCGGCGCCCGCGTACGGCCCGGCCAGGATCATCTTGAGGGCGACGAACCGATTGAGAGAAAGCTGACGCGCTTTGTAGACGACTCCCATGCCGCCGTGGCCCAGCTCTTCCAGAATCTCATAGCCCGGGACGGTGGGCATAACTTCGACCTGCGGCGCCGACCCCTCCGGAGGCGGCGCCGTGGCGGCGGCGTCCGGCGTGACCGGCGCTGGCGGCCAAGGCGGCGGCACGGTCTCGGCCTCGGCCGGGTTAGGAACGTCGCTCATACGGCTCTCCCCGGCGGGTGGATCGTCTATCGCATGTTCCGATCGTACCGACGCGGAGGATCGGCCGCAAGCGCTCCGGTCCGGGCGTTGCAGACAAGACCCGGCGAGCGGCACGTCGTATCATGGCAGCAGACCCCCGACCGACGGAATTCGCTTATGTCCCGCTATTTGATCGGCATCGACCTGGGCACCACCAACAGCGCCCTCGCCTATATCGACCTGCGGAACGCCACGCGCGACGGCCGCATCGACGTCCGTCCCTTCCCCGTACCGCAGCTGGTCGCGCCCGGCGAGACGAAGGATCGGGCGCTGCTGCCCTCGTTCCTCTATCTGCCGGGGCCGCACGACCTGCCGCCCGGCTCCGTCGCCCTGCCGTGGGACCCGAATCGCAATTACGCCGTCGGCGAGTTCGCCCGCAACCACGGCGGCCGTGTGCCCGGACGCCTTGTCAGCTCCGCCAAGTCGTGGTTGTGCCATTCCGGCGTGGACCGCTCCGCCGCGCTGCTGCCCTGGAGCGCCCCGCCCGACGTGCCGCGCATCTCGCCGGTGGAGGCCTCCACGCGCTATCTGCGCCATCTCGTCGAGGTCTGGAACTGGAGGATGGCCAAGGACCGACCCGACGATCGGCTGGAAAAACAGGCCGTCGTGCTGACCGTGCCGGCGTCGTTCGACGACGTGGCCCGCACGCTGACCGTCGAGGCGGCGGCCAAGGCGGGGCTTGAAAACGTCGTGCTGCTTGAGGAGCCGCAGGCGGCGTTTTACTGCTGGCTGGTGACGCACTCGGCCACGGAAGCGGCGGCCCTCAAGCCGGGCGCCCGTTGCCTCGTGGTGGACGTCGGCGGCGGCACCAGCGATTTCAGCCTCATCCAGGCCGTCGAGGAAAAGGGTGAGCTGGGCTTCGTGCGTCAGGCGGTCGGCGACCATCTGCTGCTCGGAGGCGACAACATGGATCTCGCATTGGCGAAATACGTCGAGACGAAGCTGCCCGGCGCCGGCCGGCTCGACGCGGCGCAGTACGGGCTGCTGACGCAGGCCTGCCGGTCGGCCAAGGAGACGCTGCTGGGGCCGAACGCGCCGGCGTCGCATCCGGTGACGGTGGTTGGCCGCGGCCGGGCCGTCATCGGCGGCACGCTGCACACGGCCTTGTCGCCGGAAGAGGTCCGCAAAGTCATTTTTGACGGCTTCTTCCCCAAGACGCCGCGCGACGCCGAGCCGGGCCGCGGGGCGCGGACGGGGCTGCACGAGATGGGGCTGCCCTATGTCGGCGACCCGGCTGTGACGCGGCACCTGTCGGCGTTCCTCAAGAATCAGCTGCACGACGGCGCCGCCGACGGGCCGGCCGCGCTCTTGTTCAACGGGGGCGTCTTCCAGCCGGCCTCCCTGCGCGAACGGCTGCTCGACGTGATGCACGGCTGGTACGATTTGGCCGGCCGGCCGTGGCAGCCGCTGGTGCTGACCAACCCGTCGCTCGATTTGGCGGTGGCGTGGGGCGCGGCGTATTTCGGCTGGCTGCGCCACACCGGCGGCCGGCGCATCGGCGGCGGCATCGCGCGATCCTATTACATCGCGGTGGAAGGCGGCGGCGAGGGTAGGGGCGGGGAAACCCCGCCCCTACTCACCCTCGTATGCGTCGTGCCGCAGCGCCTGGAAGAGGGACAGGACATCGAATTGGAGAAACCGGAGCTGGAGTTGGCGCTCGGCCAGCCGGTGACGTTCCCGCTTTACACTTCGACGGTGCGTTCCGACGACAAGGCCGGCGACGTGCTGACGGTGGCGGCGGACCAGCTGTTGCAGATGCCCCCGCTGCACACGATCCTCCGCGGCGGCAAGCGGGCGGGGGCGAAGCATGTACCGGTGACGCTGGCCGCGCGATCCACGGCCATCGGCACGCTGGAGCTGTTCTGCGTGGCCCGGGAAGGCGGCAATCGCTGGCGGCTGGAATTCAACATTCGTGATCTGGTAAAACCGCCTCCCGCCAAGGAAACCGGCGACGGCGAGCCGGGGGCGGACGCCTCCGGTGGGACGACCGTCACCGACGTCTGGCCGGAAACGCAGGTGCAGGCGGCGGCCCGCCTGATCCGCGAAGTCTACATGGGTCAGGGACCGACGACGCCGCAGGAATTGACCAAGGCCCTGGAGGCGGCGCTGGACGCTCCGCGGCACGAATGGCCGACCGGATTGTGCCGGCGATTGTGGGAGTTCCTGGCGGAAGTCGCGGACGAACGGCGGCGCTCGCCGGCCCACCTGGCGCGCTGGTCGAACCTGGTGGGGTATTGCCTGCGCCCCGGCTTCGGCGATCCGATGGATCGGTTCCGCATCGAGCAGCTATGGAAGATGATGGCCGCCCCGTCGCGACCCGGCGGGCCGCGCATCCAGGAAGGCGGCGCCGACTTCTGGATTCTCTGGCGCCGCACGGCCGGCGGACTGAATCCCACGCTTCAGCGATCTCTCTGCGATCGTTTGCGACCGGCCCTGCTTCCCGGCAAGGGCAAGGTCGCCGCCAAGCCGAATGCGAATGAATTGGCCGAAATGTGGCGGGCCGCCGCCAGCCTGGAGCGGATCGACGGCAAGGCGAAGGAAGCGCTGGGCGACGCCTTGCTCAAGCCGCTGAAGCGGAGCCCGACGCCGACCTATGGCTTCTGGTCGCTGACGCGGCTGGGCGCGAGAGCACTGATTTACGGCCCGCTGAATGCCGTGGTGCATCCGCAGACGGCGGAGCGCTGGCTGGACGCGATCCTCGGCTTCGAGCCGGGCAATCCCAGCGAACGGCTCGGCTGGGCGTTCTGCCTGTCGCAGTTGGCCCGCCGCACCGGCCAGCGCGCCCTGGATGTGGACGACAGCCACCGGCGAAGTGTGCTGTCGGCCCTGCGCGGCCAGAGCACGCCGGAGCATTGGGTGCGCATGGTCGAAGAGGTGTCGGAGCTGGAACAGGAAGAACAGGGCCAAATGCTCGGCGACTCGCTGCCGATCGGCCTGCGGCTGCTGAAGCCGGAAGAGTGACCCTCCGAGGATGGTCGCGCCGGTTTGCTTTGCCGCCTGCGGGAGACAAGAATCATGCCCCCTAACCACTTCGCTTGCACGCACTGCGGCGCCTATTTGAAGGCGGCCGCCGGCAAGGACCGCGTCCGCTGCCCCCGCTGCAAAACGGTGCAAACCATCCCCTCGGCGGCGTTCGAACCAGAGCCGCGGCGGCAGCCCCGTCCCGACCAAGCCGGGTACGCCGTGGCCGAGGAAGAGCCGATCGACTACCTGGAGGAAGTGGAGGAGCCTCGCCCACGACCGCGACGCGTGGACTACGACGACGAGGAGGATTACCGACCAAGCCGGCGAAGCCGACGCCGCTCGCGCAGCGCATCAGATGCGTATCTGTGGCTGATCGCGATCGGCGTGTCCGTGGCGTCTTTCTTCGTCGGCTTCGGCTTCGCCCTCGCGATTTGCGGCCTGAACGGAATGCCCGCTGAGCAGAACGGCAACTACCCGCTCAAGGTCGGCTGCCTGGCGGCCGGCATTCTCGTCATGCTGGTGTTCGCTTTCATGGGCGTCATAGGCGTGAAGACGCGGATGTTCTGCGATATTCGGCTGGGGGGATGGACCAAGACGGGGCCTCACGCCGTCGTCTTTGGTTTCTTCTTCGCCATCTTTGGCGGCAGCCTAAGCGGTTTCTTTGCTTACGGGCTGCTCTTCGCGCTCATCCGCGGGCATTAGCAGCGAAGCCGCCGGCACACACCCCAGCCCATTGGCCCGTGCCGCGCGACGAGAGCGGCGAACGCGGCCTCGTCGCGGCTTGCGGCGAAGCGATGCAACAACTCCGCGTCGTCCGGCCCATCACTCGGCCCTGGTCCGCCGTGCAGCGCCGGTCGTCGCCGGTTGCCCTTGCACCCATTGGCAGCTATCCTTATGTATTCCCGTCCTTTGGCGCACGCAGGCCCGCCGGCCCTCCGGCGGCGCCGCCGGTATCGTCGGAGGACGACGCATGAACGGATGGCTGGACCCCATAGCCGCAGGCTCGGTGCTGACGCCCCTGGTCATCTTCGTGGCGGAGATGTGCGTCGTCACCATTGGCACCACGCGAACCATCTTCGTATCGCGGGGCATGAAGGCGCCGGCCGCCCTCCTCGGCGTCTTCGAGTGTTCCCTTTGGTTGCTCGCCGTGGGCCAGGTCTTCCAGAACCTCAGCAACCTGGGCTGCTCCGCTGCTTACGCCGGGGGCTTCGCGCTCGGCAACTATCTCGGTGTGCTCCTGGAGGAGAAGTTGGCGGTGGGGAGCGTTCTCCTGCGCGTCATTACGCGCCGCGACGCCGCGCCGCTGATCCGGGGCCTGGCGGCCGCGGACTACGGCGTCACCCGCCTGGCCGGTCAAGGCGCCGTAGGCCCCGTCGAAATGGTGCTGACCGTCGTCAAGCGCCGCCAGCTGAAGCACGTTCTTAGTATCATCAAGCGCTTCGATCCTGCCACGTTCTACTCGGTGGATGATTTGCAGTCGGCGGAGGCCGGCGTTTTCCCGCTGAAGCGCCGGTTCGCGCGCGGCTTATTGCCCTGGCCGTTCCCCTTCTGATGCGACAGCCATGCCTGAACTCCCCTGGATGCCCGCCTAGTCCGCCGAGACTTGAACCGACTGGCGCTGGAGACGGTAGGACGCGAGGCGCGGCTTGCTGGACAGGGGCCGCCCTGAAACGCGGCGCGGCAGGATCCG
>DATKHW010000300.1:0-3804 GCA_035546275.1 Gemmataceae bacterium | reverse complement strand
AAAGCGGCGCCGGTTTAGGCGCCTTGCCGGCCGGCCAGGGAATCGGCGCCCGGGCGGAGGCACGCATCACCTCCGCCGGGGCCACCGTGTGCGGGGAATAGGTCGCTGGGTCGTCCGCGTCGAACAGCAGGAGATGGCGGGCGAACTCCCGAGCCGACGCCACGGCCGGCGCCTGTGCGGACTGCCGTTTTCTCATTTTTTGGCGCCTCGTTTCGCGGTCGCGGCTTTCTTGGTCCGGGTCGTCGTCTTCCCGGCCAACGCTTTCAGCAACCGCCCGCCGTCCGGACTGCCCAGCCCGGTGCAGGCGTCCCACCCTGCGCCTGCGGGATATGCCCCATTGTTGCCTTCCGTGATGTCGTTGAGCACGCCGTTAGCGCATTTGGTATACAAAATGGTGTTGAGGAAGCCGCACCGGGCCTTCAGCCCTTGATTCAGCCGGGCGATCAGGGCCGCCCAGAGCGGCGCCGCCGCGCTGGTCCCGCCGATCGGCTCCAAATGTTTGCCGTCCACGTGCATAATCACGACGCCGGTTTCCGGGTCGGCGACGGCGGCTACGTCCGGCACGCCCCTGCCGATGCGGTGCGGGGGATTCACCGACGGCGGCACGCCGGCTTTGTTCTGATACGCGGGCAGGGTGAACAGCGCGCTGACGCCGCCTCCCCCCGCCCCCTCGTCCTGCAACAGATCGTTCCAAACGGCCTCATCCGCGATGGTCGGATTGCCGTCGCCGGCGGACTTCAAGCGTGTGCCGCCCACGCCCAGCACATTTGGGCTGGAAGCGGGGAAGTCCACATGCGCCCGGTCGTCGGTATCCTGGTCCGTGGAGCCGTCGTCCCCCGATGCGACGCAGATGGTGATGCCCTTGGCGGCCGCGGCCTCGAGAGCCGTGTTCACCACTTTCACCCCCATCTTCGTCCACGCGCCGCGCGGGTCGTCTTCGGGGTTGCCGTAGCTGATGGAGATGACTGAAATGTTGTTGGCGTCGGTAATCGCCTCGTGCAGTGCATCGACCCACCCCTGGCTGGTGAAGATGGTGAAATACATGAAGATCTTGGCGCCGGGCGCGACCGAGCCGACGACGCACATATCGAGCATGACCTCGCCGGTGGCGTCGCCCTGCTGCCCCGACTGCGGGGTGTCGGGCCCCGGATTGTTTCCCGGGCCCTGGACCACGACATCCGTGATCGATGGCGTTGGGCCGCCGAGCACTCGCTCGAAGTAAGATTTGAGGGCCGGAAGGCTGTAGCCGCCGTGCGGATCGCCCTCCGGCGCGCCGTTGAATGCGAACACGGCCACGTTCTCGCCGCCGCCGTCCAAGTCGGCGGGGTAATCGTACAGCTGGGCGACCTCGGGCGGGAAAAAGGTTCCCGGCCAGGGGTTGGCGACGTTGACCCTCGCTGTGGACTCGCCCGCTGGTTTCAATCCGTCCAACCGCGCTGGGGCGGCCCCACTGCGGCGGAGGCGCGAGCGGCCCACCGGTCGCGTGTCCAGGCCGAACACCCCTTCGATCAGGTCATGAACTTCTGAGGGCAGGTAGATCTGACCCTCGCGGCCGCGATACCGTCCCGCCTGCGGCTGTTCGAAGTCGTTGAGCTGGACTCCGAAAGCCTCGCTGATGTTCTGGATCGTCCCCTCGACCAGCACGCGCCGCTTGGGCACGCTCGACTCCAGCACCCTGAGGTTCTTGGAACGGGCCCAGGCGGCGATCTTCTCCAGGTCGGCCGGGTCCGCCCCGTAGGCGAGGTTGAACTGCTGGTTCGTGAAGTAACGCCGCTGGCCGGGCAGCTCCGCGTTCAGCGCCTCCATGGACGGCAAGGCGGCGGCCAGCCGGTTGGGGTTCCGCCGGGCGTAGATGCTGACCTTGATCTGCTGGTTGGGGTCCGACTTTTGCAGAAGTCGGGCGCCAGGCACAGCCGGCCTTTGGCTCCCAGCGAGGGGAACCATCCGCGACTGCGTCATCATGGGGATGCTCCTGTAGACAGGGGGTGGTGCTGCGCGCCTCGTCTCCCTTTCCCGCAGCCCGGTCAGCCGAAAACCCATTCGGCCGCTCCGCGCCGGGACGCGGGGTCCCGCGACGACAATGAGTATTTCTCAACTCACTATCCTATAAGGCACGCTTTTTATGGAAAGTGGCGGCAGCCGCATGACCGCAAACGCTCGCGGCCGCATTCGACAAATCCGGAGCGCCCCGTTAGCCGCGCTGCGCCAGCGGCAGCACTTTCCGCACCTCCGGCCCCGTGTAGCGCGAGCGCGGCCGGATGAGCCGGTTGTTTTCGTGCTGTTCAATGAAGTGAGCGGACCAACCGGTGACGCGCGACATCACGAAAATCGGCGTGTACAGCGGAATCTCCAAGCCGAGCGCGTAATACAGCCGCGCCGACGGCCAATCCAGGTTCGGGAACAGGTGCTTCTCCTCGCCAAGGATGCGTTCAATGATCTCGGCCGTCTCCTCCCAGTGCAGCACGCCGGCCGACTCCGACGCCTTGCGGGCGAACGGCTTGAGGATGCCGGCCCGCACGTCGCCCGCCTTGTAGACGCGGTGGCCGAAACCCATGATCCGCTCCTTGCGGGCCAGCGCCTGCCGCAGCCACGCCTCCGCCCGGTCGGGGCCGCCGACCGCTTCCAGGATTTCCATTACCTTTTCGTTGGCGCCGCCGTGCAGCGGACCTTTCAGAGCGCCGATGGCGGCGACGATCGCCGAGTGCAAGTCGGACAGCGTCGAGCCGACGACGCGCGTGGTGAAGGTCGAGGCGTTGAATTCATGCTCGGCGTAGAGGATCAGCGACACGTCCAGCGCCCGCACTTCGTCCGGCTTGGCCTCCTTTCCGCGCAGCATCCAGAGGAAATTGGACGCCGTGCCGAGGTCGGACCGGGCCGGGATGGCTTCCATGCCGCGGCTCAGGCGGTATTGCGCCGCCACCGCCGCCGGCAGCTGGGCCGTCAACCGCTCGGCCTTGCGCACGTTGGCTTCGTGAGAACCGTCCTCCGTTTCCCGGTCGTAATGCGCCAGGACGCTGACCGAGGTCCGAACCACGTCCATCGGGTGGACGGCGGGCGGCAGGACGCGGAGCAGGTCGAGCAGCGGATGCGGCAAGCCGCGGGCCGCGGCCAGGCGCCGTTGAAAGCTGGCCAGCTGGAAACGGTTGGGCAGGTCGCCATGCAGCAGCAGGAACGCCACTTCGTCGAAGGCGGCGTTGTTCGCCAGCTCGCCGACGGGGTAGCCGCGGTAGCGCAGGCCGCCCTCGATGGTGGAAACGGCCGTTTCGCCGGCGACGACCCCCTCCAGGCCGGGCGAGTAGATGGGTTCGGTCATGTTTTCCTCGCTTGCTAGGAGCCCGCAGCGCAAGCAAGGGAATCCCTTGCTTGCGCTGCGGGCTATCCAAAATAGGCGCGATCGCGCGCCTCATAGCCGGAGTAGCCGAGCAGTTCGTACAGCTCGGCCCGCGTCAGCATCTGCGGCACGCAATCGCGCTGATGCCCTTTCTGCAGCAGTTCCGTCAGCGTGTCGCGTGCCGCGCGCAGCGCGGAGCGGAACGCCGTCAGTGGGTACAGGACCATGCGATAGCCGAGGCCCGCCAGCGTTTCGAAGTCCAGCAGCGGGCTTTTGCCGAACTCCGTCATGTTGGCCAAGAGCGGCGCCGGGACCTCGCGCGCGAAGCGGCCGAACTCGTCGGCGTTCTCCAGCGCTTCTGGGAACACGGCGTCGGCCTCCGCCTCCAGATAGAGCCGGGCCCGGCGAACGGCGTCGTCGAAGCCGTTGACGCCGCGGGCGTCGGTGCGGGCGATGACGACGAAATCGGGGTT
>DATKHW010000299.1:0-11434 GCA_035546275.1 Gemmataceae bacterium | reverse complement strand
ACGAAGAAAGCGGCATGAGACAAATCCTCGCGCGACGTAAAGAAGTCGATAGGAAGGGTCCCAACGGTCCGGTCCCCCTGTGGAATAAGCGCAGGTGAGCGACGATGCAGGAAAGGCACGGTCGGCCGCGGGGCCAGGAATCGGCAGGCATCAGCGGCGGTTTGATTGGACATAGCATGCCTCGACGTTGCGGAAACGCGGTGAAGCGCCGAGTGTACCATGCGGCAGGGGCGTCTGGGCAGGGCAAACCGCACTCTCTCCATCCTTGAAAGAGTACGCGCCTGCAACTTTCATTGATCGTCCTTGCCGCTCCTTTGCCATTCCTTGGGAATCTGTACCACTTTCTCCCGCCCGGTCGGCCGGTGAACTGGCTTGCCGAGCGGTCGGTATCGGAGCGATCCCGCATAGAAATCGGCGATGCGCTGCCGGGCGATCTGGTTGTATTCTTCCTCCTTCTCGCATCCGATTCCACGTCGCTCATGCCGCAATGCCGCCAGGATGGCGGATCCAACGCCGGAGAACGGATCAAGGACGCAATCGCCGCGATTGGTTAGCGCCAGGACGCATCGTTCCACCAGCTCGATCGGGAACTGGCAGGGGTGGATGGTCTTCTCCGGGTGGTTGCTTTTAACGTTCGGGATGCACCATAAGCCCTCCTCCCACTCGTGCTAAATGAGCTTCCACATGTCGGACGGATTCTTGCCGAGCGGATTCCCGGTTGGCTTGCCGTAATTCTCGCCCGGTTTGTAGTTGGTTTTGCCAGGATACTTTGACGGCACGCGCACGGGATCAAGGTTGAATGTGTATTCGTCGCCCTTTGTGAACCACAAAAGGACCTCGTAACGGCCCGAAAACCGTTTGCTGGCATGCAGGCCGTGGTCGAAATACCAGACGATCCGGTTCCGCAGCTTGAAACCGAGCCGCTTGAAAAACGGATAATAGGAGATGTCTAGCGGAAAAATCTCTCCCTTGTCTACATAGTTGCCGACCTGCCAGCACAACGACCCGTCGGGCGCCAGCACTCGGGCCAACTCATTGGCGATCGGAGTTAGGTTATTCAGGTACTCGTCCAGATCGGTCGCTTGTTCATACGCCTTCCCGATGTTGTAAGGCGGCGAAGTAATGGCGAGCTTTACCGCCCATGTCGGGATAGTTTTGAGCGTTTCTGCTGCATCGCCGGCTAGGATTGTGGCGTCGGCCGCAGGATCGAATTGTTCGGAAATCGTGGGCTTCCAGAGCGGCGCCGGCGTCATATATGTTCCCTTACTGCATTGACCAACGCCCGTGGTCGGCGTATGCCGAGCCGGCCGTTGCCACCGTCTCTAATCCAGCTGAGATGGATAGACGGAACGGTGTGGAATGTATCCGACGGCAGGGGCGACGGGAAGATGGTCTTGCTCACTCCGCGTCAAACAACTCTTCCAACATCCACTTTTCGATGGCAACCGCAATTAAGAGGTTTTAATGGCAATCAAGGTGGTCATCATCGTATCTGGCGGCAACGTGCAACAATGCTATGCCGACGTCGATAACGTCAACGTCGAACTGATCGACTTCGACAACATCAAGGAGGAAGGCAGCGAGGCGCTCGAGCGAGCCGAGGACCGCATCAAGGAGGTCGCTGCAAGCATGCGGGAAGTCCATCCAACCGGCCCGCTCACGTCCTATGACTAACGAAAAGGACCTAGTTAAGTCTAAAAGACAACTAGGCGAGGCCCGCCCAGTCATATGCCGCTGAGCGCTCGCTGCTTCCACCGCACATCTGTATCTTTTCATGCGCCGACCAAAAACCCAACCGCAGTGGGAAGGCTCGGCGCTCCAGACGCCACTTACTTGAGGATGGTCCAACGGCCCATCGAGACGGCAGCCAGCGGCGGCCGCACGTCTTTCCGTCCGCTCCGTCGGCCGTTGGCGTTCCCTCTCCCCTGAGGCGAGGGAACTCAGCAACGCCCCGCCCCTGATCGTCGCGCCGGACGCCTCTGCGTCCGGGCTGCGCGCCGACCGGAACGCCCCGCCGGGTCGCCGCGCCTCTCCCCAAACCCTTCGCCCGGAGGTTGCTCATGCTCCGCACAATCCGTCGTCTGTTCCAGGGCCGCTCCGCTCGTCCGGCGCTCAAACCCGCGCTCGCCCTGGAACGGCTCGAAGAACGCTCCCTGTTGTCCGCCAATGTATTGCAGACGAATCTCGTGTCCGACCTGCCGGGCGTGGCAGCCGTCACCGACCCCAACCTGGTCAATCCCTGGGGCATCTCCGAAAGCTCGGGCAGCCCCTTCTGGATTTCCGACAACAACGCCGGCGTGTCCACGCTCTACAATGTCCCCGGCGCCAACAACACGGCGGTCAGCATCAACCCGCTGGTCGTGAGCATCCCAACGCCTGTCGATCTGCTCGGCGCCAGCGGCGCGCCCGACGGAACCGTTTTCAACCCCGACGGCGGCGCGGCGGGCGGCTTCAAAGTCAGCGGCCTCAGCAAGACCGGGGCCGCAACGGCCGCGTCCGCCATCTTTCTGTTCGCCACGGAGGATGGAACCATCGTCGGCTGGAACCCCGGCGTCAATCCCACGGGCTTTGACCCAGCGAAGGCGGGGACCTACGGCATCATCGCCGTGAACAACTCCGGGAACAACTTCACCGAGCCTGATCCCAATCAGCAAACCGGGGCCGTCTACAAGGGCCTGGCCGTCGCGACCAGCAGCACGCCGATCTTCTCGAAGGACCCGGCCAGCACGGCCGTGCTCTACGCGACCAACTTCCGGTCGGGCCAGGTTGAGGTCTACGATGCGAACTTCGGTCGCGTCCCGCTGCCCGCGGGCGCGTTCAGCGATCCGAGCATCCCCAAGGGTTTCGCTCCCTTCAATGTGCAGGTCCTCAACGGCCTGGTGTACGTCACCTACGCCAAGCAGGATGCGACCAGGCACGACGACGTGGCCGGGCCAGGCAGCGGTTTTGTGGACGTCTTCAACCTGAACGGCACGCCGGCCCTTGCGAAGGGAAATATGCGCCTGGCGTCGGGCGGCGCGCTGAATTCGCCGTGGGGCCTGGCCATCGCGCCGCAAGGATTCGCCGGCATCAATGCTCCCAACAACGACGCGGTTCTGCTGGTCGGCAATTTCGGCGACGGCCGTATCAACGCCTTCGACGCGTCCACCGGCGCTTTCCTCGGTCAGCTCAAGGACCCCGACGGCGAACCGATCCAGATCGACGGACTGTGGGCGCTCAAGGTCGGCAACGGCGGTGCGGGCGGCGCCACGAACACGGTTTACTTCACCGCCGGGCTGTTCCACGAGACGCACGGTCTGTTCGGCTCGCTAACGACGGCCGCGCCGGGCTCGCCCGAAGGGCAGGCGGAAGCGCAGACGATCCAGGCCGATCTGGATGTCGTGCAGCTCAACCTGAAGACCGTCCTAAACGATTTGTCGAGCGGCGCCTCGGCGACGCAATTGCAGCAGGACGTCCAGGCGCTTGACCAATCGCTGATTCAACTGGGCCAGGATGAGGCTCGTTTCGACGCCGATATCCTGACGGACTTGGGGATCGGCCGCCATGACCACGATGGGGACGACCCGTTCGGCGGGTAGATCGCTTTTGGCGTTGGTGGAGCGCCCCAGGCGTGGCCGGGGCTGAGTCTTCGAAGCCCCGCTATTCTCTGGAAAAGCAGGCCGGGGCTTCCGAAATCTCCAGCCCCGGCCACACGCCGGTCCAAACCCTCGCTGACGCGTTGGGTTCGTGCGGCGATTACGGTTCGCCGACGTGCATGGGATGGCAGGCGGCCCCGGTCCCGCCTGGCGGCAGGCCGCAGTCCGCGGCAGTGGGCGGCTGGGGCGCGCTGGAAGCCGCCGGCGGCGGAACATAGGGCGGCAGCCACCGGACGCCATAAGCCAGCGTGGCGGCGGCCGCGAACGGCGACAAGAAAAGGACCGTCAGCGCCGTTCGGCGCAACCAACGTCCGGTCCGTCGCACCGGCGGGGCTGGTTGGACCGCCGCGACGGTCTGGAAGGCGAGGGTCGGCCGGGCGGCATGGACCGTGGCATAAACCAGGGCCGGGGGCACTTCAGGAAGGTCCTGGGGCCGTTGGATGAAGAAGATGAAGGGGATGCAATCCGGCCCCAGGCCTTTTTTTCGCAGCCGGCTGCGCAGCCGGGCGCGCGCACGGGACAGCCGCGACTGGACCGTCCCGACAGGGCAGCCCAGCTCACGGGCCGCCTCCGCGTTGGTTTTGCCCTCAAGATGGCAAAGGATGAAGGCCGTCCGATATTCGACGGGCAGCCGCGCGACCTCGGCCTCCAGGCTCGGGCGCAGCTCGTCCCAGGACATGCCGCAGCAGGGATCGTCGTCCGTGCGTTCCGCCCGCGCCAGGCCGGCGACTCGCTCTCGTTCCTTGCGCTTGGCCGCGCGAAGTCGGGAGCGCAGGGCGGTGCGATAGGCCACGCGGTAGAGCCAGGCGCCGACCGCGTCGCCGCGGCCGATGGCGCCGGATTTCACGGCCAGCGCCAAGAAGGTGGTTTGGAAGGCGTCCTCGGCGGCGTGTTCATCGTTCAAGATGCGCCGGCACACGTTCAGG
Organism: Gemmataceae bacterium; assembly: GCA_035546275.1. Taxonomy (GTDB): domain Bacteria; phylum Planctomycetota; class Planctomycetia; order Gemmatales; family Gemmataceae; genus UBA4732. The sequence goes on along the minus strand of DATKHW010000299.1, from coordinate 6,873 downwards.
ATCATCGGCCCGTGCCGCCAGACAAGCAGCTCGAAGGCGGAGTCGTCGCCGGCCTGGAAGCGGCTCAGCAGCTGGGCGTCGGTCGATCCGCCCGCCGGCGCCAGGCGCAGGACGCGGCGGGTGTGATTGAGAAGGGCCTGAAGGGTGCGCATCGCAGTCGGTCTCGGCCGGGCGAGAGAATGCTCTATTCTACTTAGTGCCGGGCCGGGGAAATACCTTCCCAGATTTTTGCGCTAGACGACGAAGGCGTCGGCGTAGAAGGCGCTTATCGGGCGACGCTGTTGCCGGCGGGCAAGGACGCCGGCCGCGCTCCATTCGTCCAGCGCCGGAACTCCTCCCATTCGTCCGGGGTCAAGGCCGACGCGGCCGCTTGCGCGCGCGCCATAGGCGTGGAAAATGTCGGACGAACGGCGACGCCGTATACCGGGGGGCTGGGCCGGCGCAACACGGCGACCAGGACGACAAGGCCGACGGCGGCGGCGACGGCGACGGCGATGAGTCCGAGCGCTACGATCAGCGGCAGGAAGAGCGGCGAGGTCATTTAGCGTGCTCCAGAGGGCGGAAACGGTGCGCCAGATAGAGGGTCAGTCTTTCATGCCGCGCGACACCCACAGGGCGAAAAGGCCTCGGTCGGACTCCGTCAGCGTGCGGGCCGCTTTCTTGCAACTGTCGAGGGACAGCGGCTCGGGCCGCGGCGCCGGGGTGAAAATCCTGCGAAGGATCTCGACCGCGTCGGGGGGCAATTCTGCTGGAAGGCCGCGGTTGTCCGCGCGCCCGGCCTCCGCTGGGGGTGAGTGGGGCTGGTGGCGCCCGTCGTCACGGATTCCCACGAGGCCGGGGCTTTGCCTAGGCTGCGTGTCCATCTCTTGATCCTCCGTTGGCGTCTGGTCCTTCCTCGGGCGGGGCGACACATGCTGCCTCCCGATGCGGTCGGTGCGACGAACGGCGTCGCGGTAAGCCCGCGATCGCGCAGTACACTCACTCAGCCGCGCCGCCGGACGTCAGGAGTCGCGGATTCCTTCTCTCACGTATTCCTGCAACTCCGCCTTTACCTCGGCCAGGTCCCAGGCGAACTCCGGCTTGGCGGCGCGAAGCGATTCGGTGATCGCGGCCGCGTCCGGGCCGCCCGTCGCCGACTCCAAGGCGCCGATCTGCTCCCGGATCCAGTAAGCCCTCTCGTCGGGGGTGTACGCCCAAGCCCCCGCACCGGCCGCCTGTACGGACTGATCGACGACAACAGTTCCAGGGAAACGATCTCCCGCGAGGAACGGATTCCCGTCCATCCCCGACAGACGCGTCGCCTGCGTCCGGCTTACCAGAGCCAGGTGCGGCTGAAACGCATGAGGGATTGCGCGCCGTCTCACGTACCGCTTCGTCTCTCCCTTGCCGTTCGTCAGGCAAATTAGACCCACGAGGTAATCGCCGGTGATGTTCATTCGATGTCCCTGGAATGTGCGGGCGGCGGCCGTCCAGCCTATGCAGCAACTAATCTGCTTTTTATAGTATCAGAAGCGTATATATAAGGCAAGCGCCATGTGTAATCCGCGGTCGACGCCGCCTCCTGAAAATGACCTCGCCGATTCGTATACTCTCTAATAAGCCTCTGCATGAGGTGGCAACGGCGGCCGCTCCTGGGGATGCTCATGCTGATCCGCATCGGTTATGAGTTCGTGTTCAGCGCACCGACTGCGACGTCCATGCTGCTCATGCTTTCGACGCACGCGTCGCGGGCGGGGACCCTGCGCCGGCCCGACTGGATGCACGCCGAGCCGGTGCTCCATCGCGACGACTTCCAGGATGCGGCCGGCAATCGTTGCACTCGCATTGCGGTCCCCGCCGGCGGGGTGCGCCTTTGGAACGACACGCTGGTCGAGGACTCCGGCCAGCCGGATCCGTTGCAGCCGAACGCCGCGCAGCACGCGCTGCACGACCTCCCCGCAGAGGCCCTGCCGTACCTGCTGGGCAGCCGCTACTGCGAGGTGGACCGACTCTCCGATACGGCCTGGGAATTGTTCGGCTGGACGGCGCCCGGCTGGGGCCGCGTGCAGGCGGTTTGCGACTGGGTGCATTCCCACGTGCGATTCGACCACGCCTGGGCCAGGCCGACCAAATCGGCCTGCGACGTGTACTTGGAGCGGGCGGGGGTGTGCCGCGACTTCGCGCACCTGGCCGTCGCGTTCTGCCGTTGCCTGATGATCCCGGCCCGCTATGCCACGGGCTACCTGGGCGACATCGGCGTGCCGTCCTCGGACGCGCCGATGGATTTCAGCGCCTGGTTCGAGGTGTTCCTGGGCGGGGAGTGGCGCACGTTCGACGCCCGCCACAATGTTCCCCGCGTGGGCCGCGTGCTGATGGCGCGAGGTCGGGACGCGGCCGATGTGGCGATGACGACCTCCTTCGGCGTCAACCGCCTGGAGAAGTTCGCCGTCTGGGCGCACGAAATCTCCGCCGGCTTCCAGGGGCCGCCGGGCGGATAATCAGCGGAGGCTGGGTCGGAGGCCGAAACCGTCGCGCTCGGAAGGACTGAGAAGGCGCCACGCCTGCTGCACCGCCGTCCGGGCCGTGAACACGGCCTCCATGTGTTCGTCGATGCGCTCGGCCAGGGGCCAGCCTACCACGAGTGGGCGGGAGCCCTGATCCAATGGGCGGTGGCTGGCGACGGCTCGGAGCCAGTCCCGAAGGATCTGGACCCGGCCGGAGTCGAGATTCATGAGAAAGCGTTCCATTCCCTGCAAGGCCTCGTCGAAGCCGTGCCGCGCGGCCTGGAACCCAGCAAGCCTCTCCGATTTAAGCATCGTTTGCTCTTTCTAGCTGCACATGGCTGCATTGGGGCGGTCTGAACAGCGAAACCGATCCCGGAGCCGAGCGCAAGGGCGGCCGGCGCCGCAGTCGCTTGGATCCACGTACACGAATCCTAGCGAAAAAGTATGGTTATGCCAAGCGGCGTCGCCTTCGTGCGCTATTGCATGATCCCCTGGATTTGAACCTCTCGTCCCTTGCGGCACTTGGTGCAGAAGAAGTTGCCGCGCGTCATCCCGTTGCCGATGGGCATAACGCTCCTGCAGCGATCCTCAAAGCCGCACTGCGAGCACTTCTTCCGGTAATGGACGGTCACGCCGTCCTGGCTCAGGATGACCGCCCCCTTCACCGCGATCGCCCGCCGTTTCCGGACGAGTTCCGGCGTCGGAGGAGGCGCCTTCTCCCGGGGGACCGCCTTGGCCGTGGCGCTTGGCTCGGCAGGGCTGACCACTGCGGCGGAGTCCTGAGGGGCCGAGTTGGTTGGGGCGGCCGTGACCGGCTTGGCCTCATCCGACCTTCCCAAAGCAGCGGATGGGTCGGGAGGCGGCGCCGAGGGGACGACCGGCGCGGAGCTTGGAACGGCGGCTGCCGTCGGGGCGGGAGTCGGCCCAGGCGTTTCGGCGGCGCCGGGAGCTTTGCCGGCCGCCAGGACCGGCGGCGCCGGGAATAGGTTCTTCACCTTTGCGGCGAACACGGCTTGCTCCATCGCGCCGTGTCTCCAGATGGAGTCCGTGAGCTGAATCTGACCTGTGGCCGCGAGCCGCCGAAGCTGCGCCGCGGAAAACGGGCCGAACGTATTGTCGCCGCGGGCGACGAACAATCGGTCGATCATGGCTGCACCTCCTGCGGCAGGCGGCCGTCTCGCCGCATTCAGGGGGCGTCGCCCTTGGCGTTCTTCGCGGCCCGCGCCTCGGACAGGCGGACCTTCAATTCGGTGTGACGGGCGCGCAGCACCTTCAGCGCCTCGTTGGCGGCGCGGATCTTGTCCCGCGTTTCGATGAACTCCGCCCGCAATTCCTTCGTCGTCATGTTCTGTCTCCAAGGAAAAACATTAGAGGGCCGAGCGGCAGGACAGGGCGTCGACCCAGGCCGGCTCATCAGCTTTTTAGAGTATCAGAAGAGAATTAGTAAGTCAAGCCTCAAAGGAGGTCTTCTATAAGGAGGCGCCCAGGCGGGTCGCGCGGCCGACGTGAAAGGCGCGCCTCGGCCGGCGGAAGCGATGGGCGCCTTCCGGACGACCAGGTCCGCACGTCCTTGTTTTCCATCCCAGGGCGTCGTATACTTCCCTCGTTGGGTTCCGCGAACCGCGCCATGGTCGTGATGCTCCGCTCACTTCATCCCCATCCGCTTTTCCCGCTGCCCAGTCCTTGGCGAGCGCTTGCCGGCGGCCGAAGGAAGCCGCCGTCGTCGCCGCCTCATTCTTTTTCTGGAGATTCGATGGGTAAGAAGTTGTATGTGGGCAACCTGGCCTACGGCGTCACCGACGCGGACCTGCTCAAGATGTTCGAGCCGCACGGCGCGGTCCAGTCGGCGCAGGTGATCATGGACCGCGACGCGGGCCGCTCCAAGGGCTTCGGCTTCGTGGAGATGGGGAGCGACCAGGAGGCCCAGACCGCGATCGCCGCTCTCGGCGGCAAGGAAATGGACGGCCGCGCCCTCACCGTCAACGAGGCGCGCCCCAAGGCCGACGGCGGCCGCGGCGGGTCCGGCGGCCATAGCGGCGGAGGCCGTCGCTACTAGGCGAAGGACGAGGCGTCCCCCGCCTGGCGCCGTCAGGCGGGGGCGTTTTCCTGCCAGCGCGGGGCGCGACGAGCGTCGCGGCGCTGAAGAGGGGCAGGGACGCGATGAGATAGATATGCAACGGATCTGTGTCAGCAACTTCTCCAGCTTCCCTTCTTCACCTGGTTTCTGACTTGAAGGTCGCATATGAAACGGCTCACCGGAGAATTCCTAGCCCGGGACGGCCGCGGCAACCGCTGCACCCTGGAGGTCTGGACGGATTTCCTCAGCCCCGGCGTCCACGGCTGCAGTGAAATACGCACATCCAAGGGGGAAGAAGTGCATGAATTGGGGAATGGGGAGTATAAAATCCTATCGAGTGGAGTGATTCTTCAGTCCGACTCGCGCGCCGCCCCTTGAGCCGCCCGCTCAGTCTGCCCGAACCCGACGGTTCAGGTCCTTCTCGCCGCCAAACGGCCCGTCTACTCACTTTCAACATACTTATCGGGGTCGCCGAGATTGACGGTCCGCGTTCCCGCGGACCCATCGACCTTGTCATCGGCATTGGCAGGCTGACGGCCGCCGGTGGCCGCATCTTCCTCGCGGCATATTCCCAACAGCGTCTGCAAGTGAGTCACCGTAAAAACCTCGTATATCTCGGGCTTGAGGTTGAACATCGTAAGCCGGCCGCCGGTGGCTTTCATGCGCTTGTGAAGCCCGATCAGCGTCCCCAGCTCGACGCTGCCAAGACGTTCGACGTTGGTGAAGTCCAGCAGCAGATGGGCGCCCGCCAATCCGTCCGTGCAACCTTCGAGTTCCTTGGCGAGCATATTCTCCACGTCCCGGATGCCGCCGTCGGTGAACGTGATGACTCGGACATCGCCGCTCTGTTCCACCTTGGGCGGCACATGATGATTTATCGAACTCATGGACGTCTCCTTCCACAACGACAAGGGACTCGAAGCCGGTTTGAGCGACAGCGGACGTAAAGCCGGTAAGGAAGCTGGCGGCGAACCCATGTCGCCGCACGTACCCGCACGCGGCCGGGATCGACCCCGGCCGACTTCCGTAATCGCCTGGATTAGCGCGATTCTTCCAGCTCTGAAAGGAGCAAAAACGTGGAAGCCGGCCCCGCACAGATGAACTGCAGGCGGTGCTGGACTCCGGTGCGCGGGTCGTCGAAGGCCGCAAGCACCGGCCACAGGGGGTCGTCGGAGCAGTTGATGGTCAGACGATTCGGCGTCCCGCCGAAGCGGACGAACAAGTAGTCCTTCACCCATTTTGTGATCCGGCTGACGCGCTGGCGCTGGAGCCATTTGTAAAGGGCGAAGGCGACCACAGCCGTCAACACTGCCGTCACCGACAGGACCAATACTTCTGCGCTCGTCATCTCCGCCTCCAATCGGCCTTGCCGATATAGGGACATTCAAGATTGGACATTGCACAAGCACGAACTCGCCGGCCGCGGGACGCTGGCAGCCCGTCCGGTTACTGACGACCCTGCAATTTGACTTCGTAGGCGGATCGGTAGCCCGGATTGCGCGCCAGGTAATCGTCCAGCTGGGGCTTCGTCCAGCCGTGAATCGGTTCGTACACCGATCCATGCAACCGCCTAACGCCCCCGTCGCATCTTCCGGCGACGGACTTCCTCGCCGACGCCTGCGCTGCCGCGGCTGTGAAAAAGGCTCCGAGGACCAGGCCCACGACCATGGGTGGAATCCAGAAGGGAGCCAACACCCACAGCCAGGACCAGTCGATGACGCCGCACAGCTTCAGCACGACGAACGCGACGCCCAGGGCCCCGCAAACGCCAATGCCGCCGCTGCTCGCAGTCGCTTTACTCGCCATCGGAACACCTTCCTTTTATGGACATACTTGTCCCGTGGGCGGTCTTACACGGCCTCAGACCTCCGGAGGCAAAAAAACCGACGTGGTGAAACACGCGGAGGTGTTTGACCACGTCGGCTTACTCGTCAACGGGACCCCCGGCCGAGCCGGGCTTCCCCTTATCTAGTCTTCCGACCGCCTCATCAGGCTCTCATGCGGAGAGGCGGCTCGAGTCCGTTCGAGCCTCTGTCAGCCATCATACACCGTTCGGTGGGAAAAACAACTGCATTCTGTCCGAAAAGAAGATTATTACGTTCCCCTGGCGATGGGCGGCGCCCAATGGGGAGCGTCCGCTGGGGGCGTCTTGCCGCCGTCTTCCAGGACTTTTTGAGACCCGTCAAGGAATTAGCCCTTGCCATCTCCCCTAGCTATCCCTATACTCACAACGGAGACGCAGGAAGCTTCAAATCGTCTCCAAAAAGTAGCTGAATCGAAGTCGTCGGACGACTAGGTGAAGGGCAATCCGGC
>DATKHW010000298.1:0-7509 GCA_035546275.1 Gemmataceae bacterium | reverse complement strand
CGGCAAGCAGCTGTGGAAGCGCAACCTCCAGGACGACTTCGGCCCCTACACCATCTGGTGGGGCCACGCCAACAGCCCCATCCTCTATAAAGGCGTGGTCATTGACGTCTGTATGCAGGACTCGTTGGCCGACCTGGCCGGGCCGCCGGTTGACAGCTACCTTGTCGCCCACGACAAACACACGGGCGATCTGAAATGGAGAACGGTGCGCAAGACGGAAGCGAAGGCCGAGGAATGCGATTCTTACACGACCCCGATTCTCCGCACCACTCGCGGCCGCCAGGAGTTGGTGGTGATGGGCGGTAACCAGCTGGACGCCTATGACCCCGACTCCGGCCGCCAGCTGTGGTATCTGACCGGCCTCGTCGGCGGCCGAACCGTCACAGGCCCCACCCTAATGGACGGCATGGTCTTCGCGACGCGCGGCATGAAGAAGCCGCTCGTGGCGGTGACGCCCGACGGCAGCGGTGAATTGTCCGAAAAAGCGATCGCCTGGCAGGCTGCACAAGATACGGCCGACGCCAGCTCGCCGGTCGTGTGGAACGGCCTGCTCTTCTTCACCACGGACAACGGCTTCGTCCAGTGCTATGACGCCAAGACCGGCGAGCAGAAATGGAAGGATCGCATCGCCGGGGATTACAAGGCGTCGCCGATCGCCGCCGACGGGCGGATTTATTTCCTCAATCGCGCCGGCTTATGTACGGTCATCGCTGCGTCGGACAAATTCGAGAAGCTGGCGGCCAACAGTCTCGACGGCGACACGAATGCGTCGCCGGCCGTTGCGGGCGGCCGTATCTACATCCGAACAAGCAAGGCGCTGTATTGCATTGGGACGAAGTAAACGGTCACAAGAGGCACTCACAAAAAGGCGGCTGGGACTGTGTTCTTAGAGTTCCAGCCGCCTTTTTGTGAGTGCCTCAAAGCGCACGCAGCGCAAGCAAGTGCCGCACTTGCTTGCGCTGCGTGCTCGGATTTACATGCATTTCCCGCCGATTTTTCCTTCCCATCTTGCACGCTGCGTGCCATACTGAACCGTTGTCGTTTGCCCCAAGCGCAAATCCCTACCCGCGGACGCGGCTTCGGTGCGCCGTCTGGCGTCGCGTCCCCGCATGAATGAACCTGGAGGCTCCTCGCATGGCAGCCAAATCGCGCGGCGATTTCACCGACATCCTTCTGCGCCGCCAGGTCCTCAGCCCGGACCAGCTCGAAGAAGCGCAAGGCATCGCCCAGCAGACCGGCGCCAAGCTGGCCGATTCCCTCGTCAAGCTCGGCTACGCCAGCACCGATCAGGTTATCAGCGCCATGGCCGAGTTCCACGGCATGCAGTTCATCGACCTGACCGAGGTGACCAAACCCGCCGCCGTCGTCGAGTTGGTGCCGGAATCGGTGGCCCGCGAAAACGTGGTCTTGCCGCTGTCGCAAGAGAACGGGGCCCTCAAGATCATCATGAGCGACCCCAGCGATTTCGACACCGTCCAGAAGCTCCAATTCATTCTGAACAAAGACATACAACCCGTCCTGGCGCCGCGCGAGCAAATCGTCGAGGCGATCAACCGGCACTACGGCCAGTCGGAAACCGAGTCCGTGGACTCCATGCTGGCCGAGTTCACCGACACCGCCATCGACTTCACCGAAACGGAAGGGACCGGCAACCTGGCCGGCGGCGGCGATGAGGGCGACGCTCCCGTCGTCAAACTCGTCAACCTCATCATTCAAGAAGCGGTCGCCCTGCGCGCTAGCGACATCCACATTGAGCCGTTCGCCGACCGCGTTCGCATCCGATACCGGATCGACGGCGTCCTGGTCGAGCGCGACAGCCCGCCGCGCCGCTTGCTGGCGCCGATCAATTCCCGCATCAAGATTATGGGATCGATCGACATTGCTGAGAAGCGCCGGCCGCAGGACGGGCGCATCAAGATGAACCTCCACGGCAAGCACTACGACTTGCGCGTCTCCTTCCTGCCAAGCAACAACGGTCAATCGTGCGTGATGCGCATTCTCGACCGGGGCAACATCCAGGTCAGTATTAAGGAGCTGGGTTTCGCCGAGGACGATTTCGGGCGCTTCCAGCAGATCATCAAACGACCCAACGGCATCTTCCTCGTCACCGGCCCGACCGGCTCCGGCAAGACGACCACGCTGTACGCCGCGCTCAACGAGCTGAACCGGCCTGATCGAAAGATCATCACGGCCGAGGACCCGGTCGAGTATTACTTGCCGGGTGTGAACCAGGTGGAAGTGAAGCACCAGATTGGACTCGACTTCGCTCGCATCATCCGGGCCATGTTGCGGCAGGCGCCGAACATCATCCTGGTCGGCGAAATCCGCGACCATGAAACGGCGGAGATCGCCATCCAGGCCTCTCTGACTGGACACTTTGTTTTCAGCACACTACATACGAACGATGCGCCTAGCGCTATTACACGCCTGATCGATATTGGTGTGCAGCCGTTCCTGGTTGCGTCGTCCATCGTGGCGATCATGGCTCAGCGTTTGGTGCGTTTGGTTTGCCCGAAATGCAAGGAACCGGAGACGCCTTCCAACTCGGAATTGAAGGCGTCCGGCCTGACGCCGGAGCAGATCAAGAACGCCACGTTCATGCGCGGTCAAGGGTGCGCGCACTGCAACCACACCGGCTATCGCGGCCGGAAGGGCATCTTCGAAATGCTGCGCATGACCAGCGCCATGCGCGAGATGACGTTCAAGCGCGAACCAACCCAGAACATCCGCCGCCAGTCCCGTCTGCTCGGCATGAGGACGTTGCTCGAAGACGGTCTGAACAAAGCACTTACGGGCGTGACGACATTGGAAGAAGTGCTTAGCACGTGCCATCACGAATCGTCGTTGTGACGGCAATCCAAAGTGGGCCGCCACGGTTCCTCGTTCCCACGCGGAGCGTGGGAAGGGCAGGCCGCGACGCTCGGCGTTGCGCGTGTCACAATTCAGCCCTGCAATGACACCTTGCGGAGCGCAGAGCGTCCCGGCGTGCGTTCCCACGCGGAGCGTGGGAACGAGAGCAAAGCGGCTGAGGCGCGCTTCCAGTACTTCGTTCTTTGCCGCGAAATCTTGGCGCATTTTTTCGGCGGCCGATTGATCCGGCCCAGAGAAATGGGATAATGCGAGTAAGCATGGTTTGCCCATCGTGCGTATTCTCGCAGCTGAGAAGAGTAGGAAACTCCCAATCGGTTCATCGCCCCGCCGGCGCTTTCTTGCCGGCGTGGGGGGGGGTCGTCTTGCATTCTGCGACGTCGCACTCACGAGGACGGCTGCCGTGCCTGCAAACAACATCTTGATTGACAAGCTGTTGACCACGGTCATCCAGCTCAAAGCCAGCGACTTGCACATCGCCGTCGGGCAGCCGCCTGTAATCCGGCACCATGGCCGTCTGCGCCGGCTGGACACCAAGGTGCTGGAGCAGGACGACACGACGGCCCTGATGAAGAGCATCACGCCCGACCGCTGCCAGCACGAGCTGCAGGAACTGGGCGGCGCCGACTTCGCCATCGAATTCACCGACGGCTACCGCTTCCGCGTCGCCATTTTCAAGCAGCGCGGCAATATCGGCATGGTGCTGCGGCGCATTCCGAGCCAGTTTTTGAGCTTCGAGCAGATCGGCATGCCCGACGCCGTCAAACGGCTCATCACCCGGCCGCGCGGCCTGCTGCTCGTCACCGGCCCGACTGGCTCGGGCAAGACGACCAGCCTGGCGTCGATGATTAACTTCATCAACACCAACTACGACCGCCACATCATCACGCTGGAAGACCCGATCGAGTATTACCACAAGCACGGCAAGAGCACGGTCAACCAGCGCGAGATCGGCGTGGACGTGCCGGATTTCAAAGAGGGCATCCGCCGCGCTCTACGTATGGACCCCGACGTGATCCTCGTCGGCGAAATGCGCGACCTGGAAACGATCCACGCGGCCATCGAAGCGGCCGAGACCGGCCACGTGGTCTTCGCCACGCTGCATACCAGCAGCGCCTCCAGCACGATCAACCGTATCATCGACGTTTTCCCCAAGGAGCAGCAGGACCAGATCCGCACACAGCTGTCCACCGCCCTCATCGGCATCCTGTCGCAGGCCTTGCTGCCGCGGAAGCCGGAAGGCCTGGTTGCGGCCTACGAAATGCTCGTGATGACTTCGGCCATTCAGAATCTCGTCCGCGAAAATAAGGTCTACCGCATCGACTCCAGCATCCAGACCGGGCGCAAGCACGGCATGTTCCTGCTGGATGAGAGCCTGTTCCGGCTGTGGCGCGACGGCATCGTCGACAAGGAGGAGTGCCTGATGCGGTCTTCGAAGCCGGCCGAGCTGGCGGCCAAGATCGCCCAGGCCGAGCGCGGCGTCTACGAAGACGAGGAGGAAGACGAGGACGACGACGATTACGAGGATGACGACGACGACGATGACGATGAGGACGACGATGAGGACGACGGCCCGCGCCGCAGGCCCGGTCGGCGGTGAGCCGGATTAGATCCGCAAACGACAGCGCCCCAACGAGTATCCGATTATGGCGACGCCGAACGATTCCGGCCCGCAGAAGAAACCGAACCCGGCGGATAAAAAGCCGCCGGGCAAGCCGGCCTCCGGCGCCCAGCAGCCGGCCAAGCCTGCTGCCGGGCCAACGCCGGCCAAGCCCTCCGCAGGGAAACCGCCGGCCGGCAAGCCGCCGGCCAAGTCTGCCAACGGCGCACCATCCGCCAAGAAGCCGGCCGCCGACAAGAGGCCGGCGAAGGCCGACCGCTCCGACGGCTCGGCGCGCGGCGGCAAACGCCGGCTGGGCCAGGTGCTGATCGACCTCGGCTTCATCGACGACGATCAGCTGTGGGGCGTCCTCGACGAAGCCAAGAGCAGCAACCTGCCGACCGGCCAGGTCGCCGTCAGCCGCGGCCTCATCAACGACGACCAGCTGCTCCAGGCCCTCGCCGAGCAGCACGGCCTCAAGACCATCAATCTCCAAGAAGCCAAGCCGCAGCCGGAAGTCATCGCGCTGGTGCCCGAGACGATGGCCGACGTCTACAAGATCCTGCCGCTCACCGTCAAGGAGAAAGTGCTGACGATCGTCGTGGGCGACCCGGCCAACCTGACGGCCGTGGACGACCTGCGCAACCTGCTCAGCCTGAGTGAAGTGATCGCCTTGCTGGCGACCCCCGCGGCCATCGCGGAGGCCAAAACGCGCTTTTACGCCGGCAAGGAAGAGAGCATCATGGACGTGATCCAGGAGATCGAGAAGGATCCCGAGCTGGGCGCACGCCGCGCCGAAACCAGCATCGACCTGGCCAGCCTTTCCGAGATCGCCGACGCCGCCCCCGTCCGCAAGCTCATCAACATGGTGTTCCTCCTGGCCATCAAGGACAAGGCCTCGGACATCCATTTCGAGCCGTTCGAGGACGAGTACAAGATGCGCTATCGCTGCGACGGCACGCTGTATGAAATGGTGCCGCCGCCGCGCCACCTGGCCATGGCCATCGCCAGCCGCATCAAGGTCATGTCCAACCTCGACATCGCCGAGCGCCGCCTGCCGCAGGACGGCCGCATCGAGCTGAACGTCGGCGGCAACCCGGTGGACATGCGCGTCAGCGTCCTGCCCACCATGTTCGGCGAGAGCGTCGTCATCCGCGTGCTGGACCGCACCAACACGTCGCTGGACCTGAACAAGATCGGCATGGAGCCGGACACGCTGGCCAACTTCCGCGAGCTGATCGGCAAGCCCAACGGCATCATCCTCTGCACCGGCCCGACCGGCGCCGGCAAGACGACGACGCTCTACTCCGCCCTCAACGAGCTGAACGTCATCAGCGACAAGATCATCACCACCGAGGACCCCGTCGAGTACGACATCGACGGCCTGATCCAGGTGCCGATCAACCACGAAATCGGCCTGACCTTCGCCTCGGCCCTGCGGTCCATCCTGCGGCAGGACCCCGACAAGATTCTGGTCGGCGAGGTTCGCGATCTGGAAACGGCGCAAATCGCCGTGCAGGCGTCGCTGACCGGGCATATCGTTTTCAGCACGCTGCACACCAACGACGCTCCCAGCTCCATCACGCGCTTGCGCGACATGGGGCTGGAGCCGTACCTGATCACGGCGACGCTGGAAGGCGTGCTGGCGCAGCGGCTGGTGCGGAAAATCTGCCTGGATTGCCGGACGGAGTTCGAGCCGTCGGCCGAGATGCTGATGGAGCTGAATCTGCGGCCGGAAGACGTGCGCGGCAAGCAGTTTTTCTACGGCCGCGGCTGCGACCGCTGCAACAACAGCGGTTTCAAGGGCCGGCAGGGCATCTACGAGCTGCTGATAATGAACGACGACATCCGCGATCTGATTACTAGCGGCGCCTCCACGGACGAGCTGCGGGCGGCATGCCGGCGCAGTGGGATGCGGGCGCTGCGCGAATCGGGCCTGCGGGCCATTTACGAAGGCGAAACCACCATCGAGGAAGTGGTGCGGGAGACGATCTTGGAAGAAGGGGATTAGTCATTCGTCATTGGTCATTCGTCCTTTGTCCTTTGTTGGTCGCCGTTGTCGTGCCGTTCGCGCCGTCAGCGAAAACAGGCCGTCCCGATCCTGCAAAGGACGAATGACAAAGGACAAACGAGGGAGCCATGCCGACCTTTAAGTACGAGGCGATGGACACCAGCGGCGGAGAGGTGAAGGACTCCGTCGAGGCGGGCAGCGAGGACGAAGCGCAGCAGAAGATCCGCCAAATGGGTTACTTCGTCACCAAAATCGTCGAGGTGGCGGGGGCCAGAAAGGGCGGCAAAAAGAAGGGCCAGCGCGGCGGTCGCAAGAAGGGGCAGGTCTTCACCCTCGGCGGCGTGTCCAGCAAGCAGCTTTGCACCTTCACGCGCCAGTTCTCCACGCTGCAGGACGCCGGTCTGCCGGTGTTGCGGAGCCTGCGCATCCTGGAGCACCAGCTGCGGCCCGGCGTACTCAAGAACGCGCTCATCGACGTGGTGGACGACGTCGAATCGGGCAGCACGCTGAGCGAGGCCTTCGCCAAGCATCCCAAGTGCTTCGACCGTCTCTACGTCAACATGGTCAAGGCCGGCGAGGCGGGCGGCGCCCTCGAAATCATTCTCAAACGGCTCGCCGAGTTCAAGGAGAAGTCGCAGAGCCTGAAGCGCCGGATCACCGGCGCCATGGTGTACCCGGTCGTGGTGCTGCTCGTGGCCGTCGGCATCTTGACCTTCATCATGATCTACATCATCCCGAAGTTCGAGAAGATCTTCAAAGACTTCGGCATCCCGCTGCCCGACATCACCAAGTTCCTCATGGCGACGTCGCGCTGGTTCGTCCAGTACTGGTACGTCATCCCCCTGTTCCCGATCTGCTTCTGGCTGCTCTTAAAACTCATACGCCTGAGCCGTGCCGGGTCCTACGCGCTCGACCGACTGTACCTGTGGATACCGCTCATAGGCAAGCTCATCGAGAAGACCGTGGTGGCGCGCACCATGCGCACGCTCGGCACACTGGTGGCGTCCGGCGTGCCGATCCTGGAGGCGCT
>DATKHW010000297.1:0-7460 GCA_035546275.1 Gemmataceae bacterium | reverse complement strand
TGGCAACTGGAAACAAGGGTTTCGCTCGTTACGGGACTTAACCCAACATCTCACGACACGAGCTGACGACAGCCATGCAGCACCTGTGGAAGGTTCCGGATTGGATACCGTTCCCCAAACGTTTCCGCTGGGTACTTCCTCCCCCTTTCGGACATGTCAAGCCTAGGATAAGGTTCTTCGCGTAGCCTCGAATTAAGCCACATGCTCCACCGCTTGTGTGAGCCCCCGTCAATTCCTTTGAGTTTCAGCCTTGCGACCATACTCCCCAGGCGGGGTACTTAACACTTTTGCTGCGGCTGTGAACCCATGTCTAGTCCACAACCCAGTACCCATCGTTTAGGGCCAGGACTACCGGGGTATCTAATCCCGTTTGCTCCCCTGGCTTTCGCGCATCAGCGTCAGAAAGGGTCCAGCACGCCGCTTTCGCCACCGGCGTTCCTTCGGATATCTACGCATTTCACCGCTCCACCCGAAGTTCCGCATGCCCCTACCCCCCTCGAGAGATCCAGTATCGGAGGCGATTTTCCGGTTGGGCCGAAAGATTTCACCACCGACTTGAACCCCCGCCTACGCGCCCTTTAAGCCCAGTGAATCCGAACAACGTTTGCACGGTTCGTCTTACCGCGGCTGCTGGCACGAACTTAGCCCGTGCTTCCTCCAGGGGTCGATCAACCTTGCGGCTTTCTCCCCCTCGACAGTGCTTTACAACCCGAAGGCCTTCTTCGCACACGCGGCGTCGCTCGGTCAGGCTTTCGCCCATTGCCGAAGATCCTCGACTGCAGCCTCCCGTAGGAGTCTGGCCAGTGTCGCAGTGCCAGTGGCGCGGGTCGTGCTCTCACACCCGCTAAGCATCTTCGCCTTGGTAAGCCGTTACCTCACCAACAAGCTAATACTACATGAGCCCCTCCCGAGGCGAAATTCATTTCCCAGTCAGGAGATGCCCCCCGACTGGATCGCCAGGAATTACCCGTCCGTTAGGACGGCTATGCCCGTCCCCGGGGTAGGTTACCCACGCCTTACTGCCCCTTTCGCCACTTCCCCCACCCAGTTACCCAGGTGGGATTCGTTCGACTTGCATGCCTAATCCACGCCGCCAACGTTCGTTCTGAGCCAGGATCAAACCCTTCAAAAGCTATCAGCTTTCAGCTATCAGCTTTCAGCCATGCAAGACGGCTGAAAACCGCAGCCTTGTAATCTGACAGAGCCGCCCGCTATCAGCACCGCCGCCAGCGCATGGCTGACGGCTGAAAGCTGATAGCTGACAGCTAGAGTTTGAGATCGCCTTTGCGGCACGACTCAAAGAACTCGCAGCCCCCCACCCGAAGGTGAGGGACTCGCAAGGAATGTGTCGGCCGTAAAGGCTCCCACACCCCTGCATTGGCTAGGTGCTCGCCGAGTTGTCAAAGACCAACAAACGAAAGCCTCAAGGGAGGTTTCCCTTCATTGAGGTTTCAAGTGCGTTTGGTAACGCGACAATGAGAATACTAGGGAGGTCGTACCGTAGTGTCAACGGTCTTTTGGAAAAAAAGTGGAAAAGCCATCCGCCGGCGTCCGCGGGGGCGCGAACGCCTCGTTTTGACGAAAGCACTTGCTTGCGCTGCGTGCTGGTTACGTTATTCTCGTCCCTCCGTCACAATCCATTCCACCACGCGGGACTCCGCCCATCGACCCAATCGCGAGCCGTCCCAGCCCACGAAACCAATGTGTCCACCGCGTTGCACGATTTGCACCACGACGTTTTCCGGCGCCTGCAGCTCCTCGAACGGCCCCACCGCAATGAACGGATCGTCGCGGGCCGTCAGAATCAGCGTCGGCACGCTTATGCGCGGGACCAGCTGCGCCGCCGACGCCTGGCGGTAGTAGTCCAGGGCGTCCGCGAAGCCGCCGCGCGGCGCCGTGTAGAGGTCGTCGAAGAGTCGGATCGTCACACGGCGCGGAAAGCGCAGCGGCGGCAGGTCCGAGAAGAATCGCTGGCGCTGCTCGGCCTCCCCCACCAGCTTCTTGATGAAATATTGATTGTAGATCCGGTTACGCGGCAATTCCATCAGGGCGGCGCAGCGGGCCAGGTTGATCGGCGGGTTCATCGCCGCGACGCGCTCCAGGTAGGGCGCCGGATGTTCGACCATTTCGCCGGCCGTCTTCAGCACCAGAGCGCCGCCGAGCGATATACCGATCAGCGCGATCGGCGAATCCGGACTCCAGCGGTGGATTTCTTCCAGGGCCGCTCGCACGTCGGCGGAACGGCTGGCGTTGTAGGCGCCGCGGGCCAGCGCCAGGCCCTTGCCGGCGCCGCGTTGATCCATGCGAACCACCCGAAGACCGTGAGCCAGCAGCCGAGAGGCGATGCGTTGCACGCCGGGCGACTCCGCCGAGCCGGTCAGGCCGTGAACGAGGAGGGCCATGCGGCCGCCCATCCGCCAGGCCGGCGGCATATTGTCGTAAAGCATCAGACCGTCGCCGTCCGGCAGACGGACCACGTGTTCCAGGGTCGGCTGCGACACGGCGGGGCCGGGCAGAATGTGGCCAAGCAGGGTCTGGATATGTGGATGACCGAGAAGGGGCAGCGGACGGAATTCCCGCGGCGGCCCATTGCGGCCGACGACAGGAGGTGAGACGCCGATTCCCGGCGTGGACAGCGTGGCGGGCGTCATGGCACGCCTCGGGGTTGAGTAATGGCGGGCGCGGGGCGACGGCCATACAACAGCAAACGAAATACCAGCATTGGGAAGAGTCTGCCGCGCGTCGACAACAATCTCTTCCCTACCCTCATTCTACGCGGCGGCGCGCATGGTAAAACCCCAAAACGGTCTGCCGGATGGATGGCGCATGCCGGCCGAATGGGAAACCCATTACGCCACCTGGATCGCCTGGCCGCATCAGCGCGACGACTGGCCGGGCAAATTCGGCCCCATCCCGTGGGTGTTCGCGGAGATCGTTCGGCATGTGGTCCGCTCCGAGCGCGTCGGTTTGCTTGTGCATGACGCCGCCATAGAAAGAAACGCCCGCCGGAGGCTAAGGCTGGCCGGCGTGGACCTGGGCCGCATCGATTTCACGTCCTGTCCCACGGATCGCGGCTGGATGCGCGACTCCGCAGGCGTTTTCGTGAAGGACGCAGCGGGAAGTCTGACGCTGCTGGATTGGGGCTTCAACGCCTGGGCCAAGTACGATAACTGGACGCTGGACGACCAGACGCCGCAGGCGATCGCAACGCATCTGAATCTGCCGAGGCGAGCGCCCCTGTTCAACGGCCGGCGCGTGGTTTTGGAGGGCGGCGCCATCGATGTGAACGGAGCGGGATTGCTTCTTACCACGGAGGAGTGTCTGCTCAGCGACGTGCAGCAGCGCAACCCCGGTATGACGCGCCAGGACTATGAACTGGTTTTCGCGGAGCAGCTTGGCGTCCGCAAGGTGCTGTGGCTGGGCCGCGGCCTCGCCGGCGACGACACGCACGGCCATGTCGATGACCTGGCCCGCTTCGTCGGCCCGCGGACGGTGGTGCTTGTCCAGGAGGATGATCCGGGCGATAAGAATTACGAACCGTTGCGCGAGAATGCGGAGCGGTTGCGTGCGATGACCGACCTGGACGGCCGGCCGCTGGAAATCGTGCCGTTGCCGATGCCGGCGCCGCTCCTATTCCGCGGTCAGCGGCTGCCGGCCAGCTACGCCAACTTCTACATCGCCAACGACTGCGTGCTTGTGCCGACGTTCAACGATCCCAACGACCGGCGGGCGCTCAACACATTGGCGGAGCTGTTTCCAGGGCGCGCGGTGGTCGGGATCCATGCGGTCGATCTGGTGTGGGGACTGGGGACGCTGCACTGCCTGACGCAGCAGCAACCCGCAGCGCCGTGAGCACGCAGCGCCAGCAAGTGCTTTCGCCAAAGCACTTGCTGGCGCTGCGTGCTTGGAATGCGACTTCCCGTATACTGATGTGGCGGTCCCCCGTTGCACGGAGAAATGGAAACATGCAATTGTGCAAGGTACGGCGGCCCGATGGCACAGCGGCCGTAGGCGTCCTGGAAGCGGGCCGGGTGCTTCTGCTGAATGGCTCTGTCACGCTCAGCGACGTTTTGTACGCCAACGACCCCATGGCCGCCGCGCGCTCGCGGCTGACTGAATCGGACGTCGGGACGCCGGTCGAGTCGGCGACGCTGCTGCCACCGCTCGATGACCAGGAAGTGTGGGCGGCCGGCGTGACGTACAAGCGAAGCCGCGAGGCGCGGGAGCGCGAATCGGCCGGCGCCGCTCGTTTCTATGATTTGGTCTACAAGGCGGATCGACCGGAGCTTTTTTTCAAGGCCCCGGCGAACCGCGTCGTTGGTTCTGGCGGCGCCGTTCGCGTCCGCCGCGACAGCCGCTGGACCGTGCCGGAGCCGGAAGTGGCCTTGGTCGTTTCGCCGGCGATGAAGATCGTCGGGTACACGATCGGCAACGACATGAGTTCCCGCGACATCGAGGGCGAGAATCCGCTCTACCTGCCGCAAGCGAAGATCTACGACGGCGCCTGCGCCCTCGGTCCGGCCGTGACGCTGGCGGCGGATTTGCCGCCGGCGGACAAAGCGACCATTCGTTTGACCATCAGCCGCGGCGGCACCGTCGTTTTCGACGGCTCGACGACGCTGGCCGCGATGCACCGATCCTTCGCCGATCTCGTCGCCTGGCTGGGCCGCGAAACAACCTTCCCCAACGGCGTCGTCCTCCTTACCGGCACAGGCGTCGTGCCGCCCGACGATTTCACGCTGGCGGTCGGCGACGCCGTCGCCATCGACGTGACTGGCATTGGCCGGTTGGCCAACGTGGTAAAATAACAGTGGTCGCCGACTGCTGCTCGATGGACCCACCATGATTCAAGGCGTCGCCGTCTCCCCGGGTGTTGCGGTGGCCCGGGCGTATTGCCTCAACCAGGCGCTGGCCCGGCGTGAACCGATCCACATCAGCCCGGAGGCGCTCTCCGCCGAGGTGACGCGCTTCGACGCCGCCTGCGCCGCGGCCGCGCGGGAGCTGGACGGCATCGCTCGCCGCGTCACCCAGCAGGTCGGCGAGGACGAAGCGGCCATCTTCCGCGCTCATCAGCTGCTGCTGCGCGACCCCGCCTTCGTCGGCAAAGTCCGCACGGCCGTCATGGAAAAGCACATCGACGCCGCCGCAGCCGTCCAGCAGATCGTCGAGGAGTACAAGGCCCTCTTCAGCCACATAACCGATAAATATATCCAGGAACGCATCGCCGATCTGCGCGACGTGGGCGCCCGCATTTTGACCGAGCTGGCGCGGCAGGACAATCGGCCTCTGCTCGACGTGACCGAGCCGGTCATTCTGACGGCGCCGGAGATTCTGCCGTCGCAAGCCTTGAATTTTGACCGCAAGTTGGTGGCCGGCATCCTCACCGAGCGCGGCGCCGCCACCGGCCACGCCGCCATCCTGGCCCGGTCGCTGAACATCCCGGCCGTGTCCGGCCTGGAAGGATTGACCCACCAGGTGAAGACCGGCGACCTGATCGCGCTGGACGGCCGCGAAGGGCACGTTCATATCAATCCCGGTCCCGAGGTCGTCGCCGCCTATCGCAAGCTGCAGCGCGAATACGTCGATCTGGTCGGCCGGCTGATCGGCAACGCGGAGCTGCCGGCCGTGTCGGCGTGCGGCATTCCGGTGGAATTGCTGGCCAACGTCAACGGCGTCAACGACGCCGCTATGGCCGGCAAGGTCGGCGCCGCCGGCGTCGGGCTGTATCGCACCGAATACCTATTCCTGGCGCACCCATCGGTGCCCGACGAGGAGGAGCAGTTCCAGGCGTACCGCTCCGTCATCGCCTCCGCACCGCAGCGCACAGTGACGATCCGCACGATCGACCTGGGCGCCGACAAGGCGGTGCCGTACTTTGGCCGCGAGGGCGAAGCGAACCCGTTCATGGGGTTTCGCAGCATCCGCCTGAGCTATGCATATCCCGAGTTCTTCCGCACGCAGATGCGGGCCATTTTGCGCGCCGCCGTCGAGGGCAAGGTCGAGCTGTTGTTTCCGATGGTCAGCACGCTGGAAGAGGTGCGCGACATCCGCCGCATGGTCGAGGCGACGCGGACCGAATTGCGCCGATCGGGGACGCGCTTTTCGGAAGACGTGCCGCTGGGCGTGATGATCGAGGTTCCGGCCGCGGCGCTGTGCATCGACGAAATTGTGCGCGAAGTGGATTTCGTGAGCATCGGGTCGAACGACCTGGTGCAGTATTTGATGGCGGCGGACCGCGACAATCCCAAAGTGGCGCACCTGTGCGAGCCGTTCAGCCCCGCGCTCTTGCGGCTGCTGAATCACGTCATTCGCGCGTGCCACACGCACGGCAAGCCGGTGACGCTGTGCGGCGAGATGGCGGGGCGGGCGCGGTGCGTGCTGCCGCTGTTCGGCATGGGGTTGCGGCGCGTCAGCATGAGTCCAGCGTTCGTGCCGTCCATCCGCGAGCTGGTGCGCCACACGACGCTGGAAGCGGCCAAGGAGGCCGCCCATGCGGTGCTGCACATGGCGACCGTGCATGAAGTACGCACCTATCTGACCGCGAAAGTGCGCGAAATCTGGCCGGAAATGCGGTTGCTGGATGTGCGCGAGTAATCGGCGCCGGCGAGCGGACCAATGATGTATTTGGGTGTGGCGGCCCGCTCGCCGGTTGATGAAGTCTTTATCACCGCACGCGGGCCGTCGGTGCGGTCGGAGCGACAGTCGGAACGGTTGGATTGACCGTCGTCGCCAGGGGCTGCCCCGGGATCGCGACCTGGCCGGGCCGGGCCGCCGGACTGTAGGGCGCGGCCGCTTGCGGCGCGGGCGCCGTCACGGCTGGCTGCGCGGTCATCTCACCGGGCGGTACTTCCGGCGGCAATTCCGCTTTGCGAGCGGCGCGGCCGATGCTGCCGACGGCCAGGCCTATAAGGAACAACGTCAGGCCGTTGAAGAAGAACAGGGCGCACCAGTAGAAGGGAGCGTCGTTGTGCGTCCCCGCGGCGTCGGTCGGCAGATGATTGATCATCCACACGTACCAGACCGCGCAGGACACCATAATCAGCGAACCGATCGTGATGAAGGCGATAGCCAAGTGGGCGGCCCGGGACGGCTTGCTCAGGATGGGCGGCGACATGGAAACCTCCCTTCGACGAGGTCTGTTGGAATGAACAAAGCTCGGCCGTCCCCATCGCGAAGACGACCGGCGTCGACGCCGCGACCCCGCCGATCGGCGGAGGCGCGCTTTCCTTGCATGAGCAAAGGTTGTGCCGGCGCTGAGGGAATCCCATGCCCCGCTTCCGACCGTCCAGTCCGTCGGCCCCCCTTGCCGAAGTGATACAGCCGGCTCACTTCTATGTCGGGCCGGATTTGGTGCTGCAATGGGACCACGTCGCCGCCGAGGAAATCTCCTGGGAGATCTTCCGCGGCCGGCTGCTCGACCCCGCCCACACTCGGGAACGCCGGACATTCGAGGCGTGGAA
>DATKHW010000296.1:0-3930 GCA_035546275.1 Gemmataceae bacterium | reverse complement strand
TCCACCGCTGTGCCCAGCGCGTCGAACGGCACGGCCAGCTCGGCGATCTGGTCGGCCGCCGCCTCGACCGGCGAACCGGAAACCGACTTGCCGCCGACGAGCAGTTTCGTGGACTGGTCCGGTCGGCCCGGATGGCGCCAGCGGATTTCGCGCCCGGCCGGCTCCACAAAGCCGACGCGCAAGACGTCGCAATCGGCCAGGGCCTCGCGGGCCGGCCGATCGCAATCGACGCGGAGCAGCAGCCGGTTGAGGTCGAAGCCGAAGAAGACTTCCTCCAGCGGCCCGTGCGTCGCCATCGCCATCGTACCGCGTTCGTTCTGGCAGGCATAGCGGCCGGCGCTGACCCACTCGAAGAACGTGGCCCGGCCGTTGATCTTCACGTCAAGGAAGGCCCGCGGCGCGGTGTAATGGAAGGCCCCGCGCGCCCGGCGGCTGATCGGCTGCGCCAGGTCGGCCGGCGGCTCATCGCCCAGCAGCCGGTAGACGTTCTGCAGATGTTTGCGGAACAGGTAGTCGAACAGCGCGTCCTGGGGGCTGGAGTGGTCGTCGCCGTACCACCAGAACCAGTCGGAGCCTTCGGCGATGTAGAGTTCGCGCCAGGCGCGTTCTAGCGGAGAACCCTCGCTTGCGCTTCGGGCTGGTTGGCCGCCCTTTTTCAGCAGATGTTCGCGGGTGCGATGTAAGGCGTCCCAGGCCGTATTGTCTTCCTCGTGGCCGATCCAGATGGCGAAGTTGTGGCCGATCCAGCTGCCGGGGAAGAGACGCGGCAGCGTCTCCGTCGGAGGATAGCGCTCCAGATAATCGCCGAGGCGAAACGTCCCCACGCCGGGCGTCGTGGTGCAGCGGCGGTAGAGGGCGCGCAGGAATTCCACGCCGCCGCCGGGGTAGTGCTCCCAGCAGTTCTCGCCGTCCAGGATCACGCTCACCAGCGCGGGGGCGTCGCCGCCGACCGCCTGCGAAATGCCGCTGAGGCAGTTCATGAAATCGTCGGCCGCGGCCTCCGGCGGACTGTGCTGATAATGGAAGCCGATCAGGTCGCTCAGGGCGTGGTCGCGGAACACGATTCCCAGCTCGAAGTCGCCTTCGCGGACCTTGTAGGGGCGATAGAGCATCTCCGGCTTGTTGACGTGGCCCTTGCCGTCGCGGCTGACGGCGCCGGCCGTCGAAGCGCTGAGGACTTCCTCGTCCGTCGCGATCCAGCGGACGCCGTGGCGGGCCAAGAGCGGAATCATCGACTGGCAGACCGACCCCTCGGCCGGCCACAGGCCGTGCGGCGCGGCGCCGAACAGCCGGGCGTGATATTCGACGGCCGTGCCGACGTGCAGCCCGGCGTCCTCCGGATAGCCGGCCGTGTGCCGCGGCAGCGGGGCGTCGGGCATCGCCTCGCGCGCCAGCTTCTTGTCCAGCAAAAGCGGCAATATCGGATGGTAAAACGGCGTCGTGGTCAGCTCGATCTGGCCGCGTTCGGCCAATTTCCGATGCAGCGGCAGCACTTCGCGGAGAATGTCCAGCTGCTTGGTCAGCAGATAATCTTTATCGTCTTCCGTGAAGTTGCGTCCCTTGTCGCGGAGGGCGCGAAGGCCGTCGTCGCGCTCGACGGCCAGCGGGTGGACCCAGGCGAGGTTGAACCACACCTGCAAATCGCGCAGGTCGGCCGGCTTGAAGCGGCGCAGCGCCTCGCGAGCCGTGCTGCGTCCCTGGCCGCGGCGCTGCAGCAGATCGCCGTAGCGCGGGAACGGCCGGATCATGTGGTCCGGGTTGGCCATGAAGAAGTGGTCGAGCAGAAACAGGGCGTCGGCCTCGCTCAGCCCGTCGGCGGGGACGCGGGAAACGTCGAGGAAGCGGTCGCTGGCGCCGTGGTCGGTGTAGGCCAGCAGCTGCACCAAGAGGCTCGGCACGAGGTTGATGGTGCACTTCATCTCCGGAAACTCCAGAAGATGAAGGGCCATGCCGCAGTAGTCCTTGACGCCGTGCAGCCGGACCCACGGCATGGCGTTTTGGCCGGCGACGTCGTCGGGGTAGTACGGCTGGTGCTGATGCCAGAGGAAGGCGAGTGCGACGTCGGCCATACTACCTCCCTTCCGCCTTTCGCCCCTTCTCCCCTCCTGCAAGACGCTCAAATAGCCGCACGTACTCCATCGCGCTCCGATCCCAGGACCAATCGGCTTTCATCCCCGCGCGCACCAGGCCGCGCCAGGCGTCGGACTGCTCGCGGTAGAGGTTGACGCCGCGCCGCACCGCGTCGAGCAAGGCGCCGGCCTGGTACGGGATGAAGACGAAGCCGGTGGCCGTGCCGGCGGCCAGCGCTTGCGGCGTCGCGTCCACCACGGTGTCGGCCAGGCCGCCCGTCGCCCGCACCACCGGCGGCGTGCCGTAGTGCATGCTGTACAGCTGGTTGAGGCCGGACGGCTCGTAAAAACTCGGCATCAGGAACAGGTCGGCCCCCGCCTCGATCTGGTGCGCCAGCGGCTCGTCGAAGCCGATCAAGAGGCCGACGCGGCCGGGGAATTCCTTGGCCAGCTCCTGCAATTGTACATGATACGCCGGGTCGCCCTGTCCCAGCACGGCCAGCTGCGCCCCCTGCCGCAACAATTCCGGCGCCGCCTGGAGAATCAGCTCGACGCCCTTCTGCTCCACGAGCCGGGCCACCACGCCCAGAAGCGGCGACCCCGGTTCGACGGCCAACCCCAGCCGCCGCTGCAGCGCCTCCTTGCACGCGGGCTTGCCGGGAGCGACGTGGTCGGCGTCGTAATGGGCCGGCAGGTGCGGGTCGCGCGACGGGTCCCACACGTCGTAATCGCAGCCATTGACGATCCCGAACAGCCGCTCGCGCCGCTCGCTGAGGACGCCTTGCAAACCGCAGCCGAAATACGGCGTCAGGATCTCCTTGGCATAGGTCGGACTGACCGTGCTGATGCAATCGCTGAAGACGGCGCCGGCCTTGAGACAATTGAGATGGCCGTGGAACTCCAATTGCCGCGGGTTGAACAGCCGCCAGCCCAGGCCGGCCGTCTTCATGTCCCAGTGCCAGAAAACGCCCTGATAAGCCATATTGTGGATCGTGAATAGCGTCTTGATGCGCTGGTAGCGGTCGGCGCCGACGACGGTGTAATGCTGATAGGCCTCGTGCAGGTAGACGGCGGCGAGGCCGGTTTGCCAGTCGTTGAGATGCAGCACATCCGGCCAAAAATCGAGCAGGCGGCAGGCTTCCAGGACGGCCCGGCAGAAGAAGGCGTAGCGCTCGAAGTTGTCGGGGTAGTCGTGCAGTTGGCCGGCCTGCTTGAACTGGTAGAGGCCTCGGCCGGTTTGCGGATCGTCGCGGTCGAAATAGTCGTCGTTCTCGACGAGATAGACCGGCACGTCGCAACGGGGCAGACGGGAGCGCCAGAGCCGGCCCGAAACGGTGCGGCCGGCGATGGGCGCGGTGAAAACGTGGTCGGTCGGCTCGACGGGGATTTTTCCGGTGCGGGCGCCGTGATAGAGGGGGAGAATGACAGCGACTTGACAGCCGCGGCGGGCGAGGGCGGGCGGCAGGCTTCCGGCCACGTCGGCCAATCCGCCCGTCTTGGCGAAACCGACCACTTCGGAAGCCGCCAGCAGCACTCGGATTGGCTCAGCCCGTGTCACGGCGCGTCTCGATTCCCTGGCTCCGAAGCCGGCGGCGTCCTCTGCCTGTACGGGACAATGTATTGCGCCTTGGTGGGAAGGCAATTGATCGGGCGGCGTCCGGCGCATCCTGCCGTTCCGGGGGCCGAGGCGGAGTTCTAGCCAAGAGGTCGCCGACGATGGGCCGCGAGACGTGTTGCAGTTCTCGGCCGGCTAACTGGACGTGGAATGCTTGTGGCTTTCTATTTCTGGTTTTTTCTCGTCCCTAAAGGCGTCTCCTGGTTCGAGAAGGTGCGACTTCCACTGCGCTGAGGAACTCCACTG
>DATKHW010000295.1:0-9177 GCA_035546275.1 Gemmataceae bacterium | reverse complement strand
CATCGCTTGGCCGGTCGGGTTTCGATGTGCGACCTCGCCGCCGTCGCCGACCCGGCGGACCGACACGGCGCCGGCGGCGTCGCCATAAGCGTACAGCTGGCCGGCGGCGTCGAAGGCGTGGCAGGTCGCCGACTCCGGCAGCGTGATTCCGCTGGGGACGGTGCGCAGATCGACGAGAGCCATGCAGGCGATCGCTTCATCGCGGAGCTGATCCGACGGGCGGATTTGGGCGGCGGCGGTCAGGGCGTCCAGGCCGTCGATGCGCTGGCCCGGCTGGCGGCTGAAGCGGCCGGCCCGCGCCCGGTCCATGTAGGCCGTGTAAGATTGCCATTTCAGCTCGGCCTTCTCCTGTTCCACCTGGCTGGTCTTGCCAAGCTGGACCTTGAGATCGGCTTCCGCGGCCTGAGCGCGGTGCAGGTTGCTGAGGGTGGCGCTGCGTTCGGCGCTGAGGAAGCCGACGGCCACCAGGGCGCCGACCGCCAGGGCCGCCGCCAGCCCGGCGACGACCGGATTGCGACGGCGCCAGCGCCAGGCGCGCTCGAGCCGGCCGACGGGCCGGGCCAGGATCGGGCGATCGGCGAGAAAGCGGTTCAGGTCGTCGGCCAACGCGGCGGCGGAAACGTAGCGCTTTTTCGGGTCCTTTTCCAGACATTTCAGACAGATCGTTTCCACATCGCGCGGGACCTTCGGCTGGAGCCGTCGCGGCGGCACGGGGTCGTGGCTTATCACCTGGAGGACCGTGTCCAGCGGCGTCGGCGCCTGGAACGGCGGCCGGCCGGTGAGCAGCTCGTAGAGGATCGCGCCCAGGGCGTACACGTCGGCGGCGGGGCCGACGTCCTTCTTGCACTCGGCCTGTTCGGGCGCCATGTAGCTGGGCGTGCCGATGACAGCGCCGGTTTGCGTCATGCCGGGGCCGGCCGCGCTGCGCTTGGCCAGGCCGAAGTCGGCGATCTTGGGCGTGCCGTCGGCGGTCAGCAGGACGTTGCCCGGTTTCAGGTCGCGGTGGACGACGCCGTGCTGATGCGCGTACTGGACGGCCCGCCCCAGCGCGGTGGTCAGGCCGGCGGCTTCGCGCGGCGGCAGCGGCGTGCCCTTGAGCTTCTGGGCCAGCGTGCCGCCGTCCACGTATTCCAGCGAAATGAACGGCAAGCCGCCGTGGTTGCCGACCTCATGAACCTGGACGATGTTGGCGTGCTGCAGTTGGGCCGCCGCCTCGGCCTCGGCCAGGAAACGCACCAAATCGGTGGAAGCCGCGTGGACGCCGGCGAGGACCATTTTGACGGCGACGAGCCGATTGAGTCGGAGTTGCCGGGCTTTGTAGACGACGCCCATGCCGCCGCGGCCCAGCTCCCCCAAGACTTCATAACCCGAGATCGCCGGCAGCTCGCCTAGGACCGCGGCCGGCGACTCCTCCAGGCCGACCGTCTCCCCCAGCGTCGCCGCGCTCGCCGGACCGTGGCCGGCCTTGTCGGAAGGCGCCGGCGCCCCCGCCGCCTGGCATACGGGACAGACGGCCGCGATGGGATCCGGCCCGCCGGGTTCACTGTCCGCATTCCACTGATGCCCGTGGATGCACTGGAAAAGGGCGCCCATGAGCCGGTCTCCGAAGGGAGAATCACCGGCGATTATCCCAAAGGCCGTGAGCGAGGTAAAGGACTATCCGGGGCGCATTCCCCAAAGACCACTCGGTTAGGTAAACGTTTGTCGCGCTCTTACTTGCCCAGGAACTAATCTTTCGTGGTCGTGTCGCTCTTGAAAAACTTGAGCAGCTCACGGCCGATCTCGGCCTGGCCGCTGGACGACTCGTGCGTGCCGTCCTGGGCGCTATTGAACGCCGCGCCGGTATCTTGCGGATAATATAGCCGATGATGACCACGCTTTTCCATCACGCCGCCCAACTCGTCGGCGTCGCGGCGCCGGGCGAGCAACGCAAGCGCGGCGCCGCCATGCGCTATCTCGGCGTCGTCGAGGACGGCGCCGCCGTCGTGCAAGACGATCGCATGGCCTGGGTCGGCCCGACGCGCGATCTGCCGTCCAACTTACCCAGCCGAAGATAGCGCCGCAGCGAACTCTCCTGCTGTCGCATGACGATCCGCCGGGTCCGGCGCCATACCTTGCCGCAGCACGCGCTGCACTGCAGGCGGAATCCCTGCCCACACCAGCTGAACCCCCCGTCCCGTCCGGCTCTGGCGCTTGGCCGATTGCAACTGGGCCGTTGCAAAGCCACAAGAAGGATGCCGTCCACACAGGAGCCAAGCGGCTGTCTCACTCAGCGCGAAGACGTCCGTCGCCGGCGTCGCGGTGTGGCCGGCCAATTGCTCGGGGGCAAGGTGCAATGGATTGCCCTCGGCCACGACGTCTGCGGGAGAGTGCTCTCCAAACCCGATCAACCAGGCGGCGCTATCGTGCGCCAGCAGAATGTGTCGAGGATGCACATAGCCGTGGAGTACGCCCCGGCCGTGCGCGTGATCCAGGGCGCCGGCGACATCGGCGATTACTCGTGCCACCTCCGCAAAGTTCCTGCCGTAGCCAATGCCGTTTTGTAGGTCGTCCCCCTCAACGAACTGTCGCACGCAATATAGCCGTCCCCTGGCATCCCCAACCTCATATAAGGCGGGAATGCAAGGATGACTCAAGGCCGCATTGATCTGTGCCGCTTGCATGAAGCGCTGACTGTCGTGGTTTCGCCGCAGGATCTTCAGCGCTACGCACCGGTCCCGCAGCTTTGGGTCCGTGTGCATCGCCTCAAACACTGTGGTGTACGTCCCCCCAGCGAGTTCCCGGAGGATCTCATAGCGTGCGAAGCGAGTCTCATTGAGCTGCGGCGCTTGCAAGAGCAAACCCTCCGAGCGAATGGCGTCCGTTCATTTTAGGCCGAGCCTGGTGGCCTGGCTCCGTGCCGCTGGCAGGAGAAGATGGGTAGAATGGCCTTCGATGACTCTTCTCTTCCAGCACGCCGCCCAACTCGTCGGCGTTACTGTGCCGGGCGAGCAACGCAAGCGCGGCGCCGCCATGCGCTCCCTTGGCGTCGTCGAGGACGGCGCCGTCGTCGTGGAAGGTGATCGCATCGCCTGGGTCGGCCCAACGCGCGATCTGCCGCCGATCGCTCCGGATGCTGAAAGCGTCGATTGCACCGCCCGTGTCGTGCTGCCGGCCTTCGTGGACAGCCATACGCATCTGCTCTTCGCCGGATCGCGCGAGGATGAATGGGAACAGCGGCTGCTGGGCCGCACCTATCAGCAAATCGCGGCGGCCGGCGGCGGCATCCTCTCCACCGTCCGCCGCGTCCGGCAGGCGTCGAAAGAGGAGTTGAAAGACCTGGCGCGTCCCCGATTGCAACGGTTGCTGCATTTCGGCGCCGGCACGGTGGAGGTCAAGAGCGGCTACGGCTTATCCGCGATCGACGAGCTGAAATGTCTGGAAACGATCGCCGAGCTCAACGCCGATGGGCCGCTGGAGCTGGTTCCGACTTTTCTGGGCGCCCATGCCGTGCCGCCGGAATTCCGCAACGACCGCGACGGCTATGTCCGCTTGCTCTGCGACGAGATGCTGCCGGAGGTGGGCCGGCGCGGCTTGGCCGAGTTCTGCGACGTCTTTTGCGAAACCGGCGTCTTCAGCGCCGCCGAGTCGGAACGCATCCTGACGCGGGCGCGGTCGCTCGGTCTGCGGCTCAAGCTGCACGCCGATGAATTGTCGCCGCTGGGCGGGGCGGAATTGGCGGCCCGGCTCGGAGCGGCGTCGGCGGATCATCTGCTGTGCGTCTCAGACGCCGGAATCGAAGCGCTGGCCGCTTCGGACGTGGTTGCAACGCTGCTGCCCGGCACGGCGTTCTTCCTCGGCGCCGACTTCGCTCCGGCCCGGCGGCTCATCGACCAGGGCGCGACGGTCGCCCTGGCCAGCGATTGCAACCCCGGCACCTGCCCCACCGAGAATCTGCCGCTCCTCGGCGCCATGGCCTGCGCCCGCATGGCCATGACGCCGGCCGAGGTCGTCCACGCTCTGACGATCAACGCCGCCGCCGCCGTCGGCCGGTCCGATCGCGTCGGCAGTCTCGCCGTCGGCAAACAGGCGGACCTTGCCGTCTTTTCCGTCCCGGATTACCGCCGCCTTTTCTACCATTTCGGGATCAACCATGTCTGGCGAGTCTACAAACGCGGACGCCTGGTTCACGCGGCTTGAGCCGATCGTTCCGCTTCGGCCGTCGCCGCCGCGAGCCGATGACCTTCGGCTCGGCGATTACGTCGAGTTCTGGTCGGGCGGCGCGTCGCCCCGCCTTAATCCTCCCCCGCTTGCGAGGGGAGGGAAGGGC
Organism: Gemmataceae bacterium; assembly: GCA_035546275.1. Lineage (GTDB taxonomy): Bacteria > Planctomycetota > Planctomycetia > Gemmatales > Gemmataceae > UBA4732. The sequence goes on along the minus strand of DATKHW010000295.1, from coordinate 4,868 downwards.
GGAGGGCGGCCCGTCGTCATCGGCTTCCCCCAGGATGCCGGCGTGCGCCGCAACCACGGCCGGCCCGGCGCGGCCGGCGCCCCTCTGGCGATTCGCCGCTGGCTCTATCGGCTTACGCCGTGGGATGCGATCACAGGGGCCGACCTGGCGCAAATCCAGCTGCTCGATCTCGGCAATCTGGACGCCGGCGCCGATGTGGAGGCGAGTCAGGCCGCGCTGGCCGCCGTCGTCGCCGCGGTGCGGACGGCCGGCGGCTTGCCCGTCGTCCTGGGCGGCGGTCATGAAACCGCCTACGGTTGCTTTCTCGGTCACATCGCCGCTTCTCCCCCCATCGCCGTCATCAACATCGACGCCCATCTCGACGTCCGTGGCACCCTCGACGGCGCCGGACATAGCGGATCGCCTTTCCGGCAGGCCCTCGAACATCCAGACCATCCGCTCGGACCCGGTCGATATGTCTGTCTCGGCGCCCAGCCGCACGCCGTCAGCCGCGAGCATTTCCATTACGCCCAGAGCCGCGGCTGCGTCGTCCGCTGGCTGCCGGAGGTGCGCGGCCGGCTGGTCGATGCTTTCGCCGCCGAGCGCGAACGTCTATCGGCCGAAGGCTGTCCTGTTCACGTAACGCTCGACGCCGACGCCGTGGATGCGTCCGAGGTCCCCGGCGTCAGCGCCCCCAACGTCGGCGGGTTGACGGGCGGCGAGGCGCTGGATTGCATTCAGGCGGCCGGCGCAGCGCCGGGCGTGGTCGGCTTCGACCTCGTCGAGATCAACCCGGCCTTCGATCAGGACGAGCGCAGCGCCCGCTGGGCCGCCCTGGCCGTCTGGCGATTCCTCGTGGGCTGGACGACCCGAATCCAAGCGTGAACGCCGGTTCAGAAGAAACAAAGTGTCCAGGCGACAGCTGCAACAGCTGGGGCAAGTGACGTGAGCCGCATCAGTCCGGCAAGCGACGCCGGAAGCGCCGAGGGCCAGCCGGCGCGCTTAAGCTACCTATCTTGCTGAATTTAGGGGTTGTTCGCATCGTCCAGCTTCAAGGAAGACGTGCGGGGTAACGGCTGCGCCATGCGCGGGGGGGCGCCCCAGGGCGGAAAAATGTCACTGTCTTGACACCGATGGTGGGGTTCATGGCGTAGAATTGGTGAGCAAGTCAACCACTGCTTCGCTCGTAGGAGGGTAGCGATATGCTGGTCCTGAGCCGTAAACTGGGCGAAAAGATCTACATCGGCGAAAATATTTGCATCACCGTGGTGGACATTGACCGGGGCAAGATCCGTTTGGGCATCGAGGCGCCGCGCGACGTGCCGATTTATCGGCAGGAGCTGCTGCCGCTGAAGAACGCCGAGGCCGGCGCTCCGGGCACGCCGTCCACCGCTCACTAAGGCGGGCGATTCGCCGGCAAGCACACTCGGCGCCGCGACGGCCTCGGGTCTGCGTGAACTCGTTGACGGTTGCCGCCAGCTCTCATTGCCTTCCGTTTTCTTGCGGTGGTTGTCTCCACGGGATGGAATAAAATCGGGGGGTCGGGAATCCAGTTCCCGGCCCCCCGATGCTTTTGTATGTCGGCAGCGTTCCTGGGATTGGCCCGCTGTCGGCGAATACCGGTGGTTCCTCGTAGAATAGAAGAGAAGAGGTAGGGTGCTTTATGCCGGTGTTGCAGGTGGAAGGTGTGCCCGAAGAGCTTTACGAGCGCATCCGGCGGCGCGCGGCCGCGCGAAATGAGGAAATCGCAACGGAAGTGGTTCGGCTCCTGGAGCAGGCGCTGGCGGAGGATGAGGAAGCGCGAGCGGCGCATGCCGCGGCCTTGGCCGACCTGAGGGAACGCCGCTGGACGCCTCCGGCCGGCTCGCCGGACGGCGTTGCGTTGCTGCGCGAGGACCGGGACCGATGACCGCTGCGGTGCTGGATTGCGTCGTGGACGCCGGCGTCGGCATCAAACTGTGCATCACCGAGCCGGACTCCGCATTGGCCGACGCGCTGCTTGCGCTCGCCGCCGCATCGCCGCCCACAGAATTATACGTCCCCGATCTTTTTTACATCGAATGCGCCAACATCTGGTGGAAGCACGTGCAGCGGTTGGGGCTTCCCCGCGCCAAGGCCGAGCGGGACATGCAGAAACTATGCGCGTTGCGGCTGCACCGCACGGCGACGGCGGACCTGGCGGTGGACGCGCTTCAGATAGCGCTCGATCACACCATTTCGGCTTACGACGCAAGTTATGTGGCGCTCTCGGGCCGCCTCGGACTGCCGCTCATAACGGCCGATGACGCGCTGATCCGCAAATTGGCCGCGAGCCACTTCGTCCTCAAACGGCTCACCGACTTGTCGCTTCCGCCAACGCCCTAGCACCGTATGCTTACGTCTTGCCCAGGAGCAGATCGACGACCCAGCAGCCGCGGACGTGAGGGCCGGATCCCGGCAGTCCGCCGCGCTTCAAGAGCGGGGCGGGCGCAAGGCCGCCGCTCGTCTCACCGTGGCACCTCGACACGTTCCAGCACCGTCGTCAGCACGTCGTCCGTCGTGTAGCCCTCGACATAGGCGTCCGGCTGCAGCGTGACGCGATGCCGCAGCACCGGTCGGCAGACGCGCTTCACGTCGTCGGGGCTGATGAAATTGCGGTCGCTCAACAAGGCGCGCACCTTCGACGCTTGCAGCAAATGCACCGCCGCCCGCGAGCTGGCGCCCATCAGCACCTTGTCCATTTCACGCGTCATCCGCACGATCTTGCCGATGTAGGACATCACCTCGGGCTTGGCCGTCACCTTGGCCGTCGCCTGCCGGGCCTGCGTCAGGTCGGTGCGCGTCAGCCCGCCGCGCACCGTGCCCATGCCGGATTGGCCGTCCGTCTGTACGGGGCCGAGGATGTCCAGCGGCGGACCGAGGCTTGACCGGCCCTGGTACAATCGCAGAATGCGGTCCTCTTCGTCCGGATTCGGATATTCGATTTGCAGCTTGAGCAGGAAGCGGTCGACCTGCGCTTCCGGCAGACGGTAGGTCCCCTCGTACTCGATCGGATTCTGCGTCGCCACCACCGTGAACAATTCGGAGAGCGGGTGGGTGACGCCGTCGATGGAAACCGTCTTCTCCTCCATCACTTCCAGCAGGGCCGACTGCGTCTTGGGCGGCGTGCGGTTGATTTCGTCGGCCACCAGGATGTCGGTGAAGACCGGGCCGGGGCGGAACTCGAACTGGCTCTTCTGCAGATTGAAGACGTTGGTGCCGACGATGTCGGACGGCATCAAATCGGGCGTGAATTGGACGCGCTTGCACTCCAGGGCCGTCAGCCGGGCCAGGGTGCGGGCCATCAGCGTCTTGGCGGTGCCGGGCGCGCCTTCCAACAGCACGTGGCCGCCGACCAGCATCGCCAGCAGCACCATCTCCAGGTTGTCCCGCTGGCCGAGCACCACGCGCTCGGCGCGGTTCAAAATCCCGTTCACCATCTCGGCGACGTTGAGCGTGCCCTCGGCTTGCATGGAATTACCCTTGTGACAAAGGGGTCAGGGGCCAGGGGTCAGCATCGGCCGCTCGCCCGGTCGCTCCTGTCGTACCTGATCGCTAGCCCCTGTGCCCCGACTCCGCTTCTTCGCTTTCAGCCCCATCCGGCCATGTTCCGCGACCTCCATCTCCTTGAGGAACTGGTCGAATCCCTGCGACCAACGCAATAGCTGCTCCTCGGTTACGTCGCCCCGACGCAACTCCGCTACGCCGCGCAGCAACACTTCTAGTTGCTTACCGGATGGCCCCGGAGCGTGCAGCCACCACGCGGACAGGATTTCGGCCGGCAGCGCATTCCGCCTTAACCGCAGCTGCCGCGTTAGAGCGCCCAGGAAGCCGCGGGCCAGCGTCCGGGCCAATCGGCGTCGGGCGCCGGCCTGCCGGTACAGGCGGGCCAGCGCCGAGGCGTAGTCCACGGCGTCGGTCTCGGTCGTCTGCGGCGTCGGCACGGCCGGACCCAGCCGCACCGCCGCCAGCCACACGCCGGCCCCCACGACCAGCAGCAGCGGCAAGAGCAGCAAATGGTCTCCGTGATAGCGCAAATAGCCCCAGAAGCCGCCGCCGGACTGGAAACCGTGATGGTACTCGTCGAACCAAACGGTCCCGTCGCGGGCGTCCATCGCCGCCACGTTGACGAGGAACCAGTAGTTGTCGTCGCGCGGGGCCTTGTCGTCGTCGTCCCACAGGCCTTGCCGCGTGGCCAGCGACGCGTCGGCGACCAGGATCACGCGCCCCTTGCCGTGCCGCACGACCATTGCACCCTTCCCGCCGCCCACGCGCCACAGCGGCGCCGCGATCCCTTCGTCGTTCTCCGGCCCCGACAGCGTGCTGGCGCTGCCGACGCTGAGGTTCTGGACGTCGCGCAGGTAGCCCGAAGGTTCCCGCTGCACTTCGATGAATTTCCGACCCGTGTCGTCGGTGTGGGGGGCGACGTCCAGGAGGCGGTAAATCGCATTCGGCCGTCTGTCCAGCATCAAGAGCGTGTTGCCCTGACCCACCCAGGCGAGCATGGCCTTGGCGTCGGCTTCCGGGACGGCTTCCTTCGGCGGATCGCCTTCCTCCGGCTGCACCAGGATAAGCAGGCCGCGGGCCTGTGTGAACTGGATGGGCTGCGTCGCCGCTTTCGTCGCCCAGCCGGCCTGCTGCAAGACATAGGCGGCGGCGTTGGCGCCGCGGTCGCGGTCGTTGGAATAGATGGAATACGGCGGCATCCCCATGCCGGCGTCGCTCCAGCTGTGCAGCACATACGCCGCGGCGCCGACGAAGACGCCGATCAGCAGCAGCACCAGAAGCCAGGCGGGGGGACGGGGCATGAGCGTGTTTTATGGAACGGACTCGCAGACGGCGCATCGGCGAGGATGAGCCCGCAGCGCAAC
>DATKHW010000294.1:0-2042 GCA_035546275.1 Gemmataceae bacterium | reverse complement strand
CGGCATCTCCGGCCAATCCATCCTGCTCAACGCCAACGCCCCGAATTTCGGCGCCATGTACCTGATGCTCGACCCGTTCGGCAACCGTGAGCGGCCGGGTCTGTCGGCCGACGAGATCGCCGCGTCGTTGCAAGGCAAGTTGCAGGACGAGCTGGAAAAGACGGCGCCCGGCGCCACGGTCAACATTTTCCAGGCGGCGCCGATCGAGGGACTGGGCACGGCCGGCGGCTTAAAGATCATCGTCGAGGACCGCGGCAACGAGGGCCTCATCCCCCTGGAACAGGCCGCCAACGACGTCATCGATCGGGGCGAGTCGGCGCTGCGGCGCGACAATCGGCCGGCCCTCGAAGGATTGTTCACCAGCTTCCGGGCGCAGACGCCGTGGCTGAAGCTGGACATCGACCGCGACCAGGCCAAGCGGCTCGGCCTGTCCGTCAGCGATATTTTTGATACCTTGCAGGATCAGATCGGATCGTACTATGTCAACGACTTCAACAAATTCGGCCGGACGTGGCAAGTAAACGTCCAGGCGCAGGAAGATTTTCGCCAGCAGGTGGAAGACCTGTACCAGCTCAAGGTGCGCAACGCCCAGGGCGGCGAGGTGCCGTTGCGCAGCGTCATGACGGTGGCGCCGACTACCGGCCCTGTCCTGATTATGCGCTACGACATGTACCAGGCCGCGGCGGTCAACACGACGCCGGCGGCGGGGACCAGCTCCGGCCAGGCCATCGCGCTCATGCAGGAAGCGGCCCAGCAGGATTTGCCGCCGTCGATGGCCACGGACTGGACCGAGCTGGCCTACCTGCAGCTGCAAACGGGCAACACGGCCATGTACGTGTTCCTGCTGGCCGTGGCGCTGGTGTTTCTGGTCCTTGCGGCGCAGTACGAAAGCTGGTCGCTGCCGCTGGCGGTGATCCTCGTGGTGCCGATGTGTCTGCTCTGCTCCATCGCCGGGTTGTGGATCGCCCATCAGGATATCAACATATTCACGCAGATCGGCTTCATTGTGCTGGTGGGGTTGGCTTGTAAGAACGCGATCCTGATTGTGGAATTTGCGCGAGCGCGCCGTGCGGAGGGGGCCGACCGCCGCCAGGCGACTCTAGACGCGGTGCAGCTGCGTCTGCGGCCGATCATGATGACTTCGTTTGCCTTCATCCTCGGCGTGGTGCCGCTGGTGATCGCCGTGGGAGCCGGCGCCGAGATGCGGCGGACGCTAGGGACGGCTGTGTTCGCGGGGATGCTGGGCGTGACGCTGTTTGGGATCTTCCTGACGCCGGTGTTCTATTATGTGATCCAGTGGTTCACGGACACATTCTGGCCGACCCCGGCGCCAGACGCCGCGGCCCCGCCGCAGCAAGGCGACCAAGCGCGGCAACACGGCGGGCGGCATGAACATGACGGCGGCGTCACGGAAACGCCGGGTTGACGCCGCGGTTCAATGGCGGTGGCGTTTTCCTTTGTCCCAGCATTCGGCGCTAGTCAGGCGGTTTCGCAGCCGCATCGCAGCGTCTGGAGCGGCGACCGCGATGTCATTCACGACGCCATGAACCTCCTCCATGCGCCGAGCCAACGCCTCGGCGATGCGCCGGAGGGCGGCCGTGCGCACGCGACCGCGCAGCGTCAGCACGCCTTCATCCCACTGGCAGGAGACGCCGCGCAAGTCCGCGCAGGGTTCCTGCCGCAGTCGCGTCTCGGCCGTATGGGCGATGAATTCCGCATATCCGGACCACCGATCCAGCCAACCAAGAATGCTCATATGTCATCTCCCCTCCGCATTCCCGCGGGCCCCGACCCTGTCGGGAGGCCGGCGACCGGCCCTGGCGCACATACTGCACGCCGCGTGCCGGCGCATGAACCTCGTTGCTCCTCCCCGGTCTAGGATGGGCGAAAAAACAGCGGGCGCCTGTTGCGAATCGCTGCGGACTGATACAGAAAACAAACGAGCCGGCCGCGCCAGCAACGGTCTTTTGTCCATTGCTGGCGCGGCCGGCTTGCGGCGTCGCAGGGCGGTTCAGTCGCCTTCGGATTCGTCCGGCAGCATC
>DATKHW010000293.1:0-10094 GCA_035546275.1 Gemmataceae bacterium | reverse complement strand
GCTGGCTGACAGCGTCGTGTTGCCGCCGCCGCCGATCATGCTGACCGAGGAGCCGCCGCTGGAATACAGCGAATCGTTGCCGTCGCCGCCGAACATGGTGATGGACGAGCCGCCGCTGGAAGAAAGCGTCGCATTGCCGTTGCCGCCGATCATGGTCACATCGGACCCGCCGCTGGAGGCGAGCGAATCGTTTCCGTCGCCGCCGAACATCGTGATGCTGTTGGCGCCGGACTTCGCCGACTGCACCACCGTGGCGGCGCCGCCGGCCTCCAGCAGGATGTTCGAGCCGCCCAGGGCCACGAGCGTGTCGTTGCCGCCGCCGCCGTAAACGGTGCTGTCGTCCGCGGCGAACAGCAGGTCGGGGCCGGCGCTGCCGATCAGGTTCTGGATGGCGCCGGTCAGGTTCAGCGTGGCGTCGCCGGCGATCGTCTGCATCTGCCCGGCGTTCTGCGCCAGGTTCACCGACACGCCGGTCATGGAGTCGGCGAAGCTGAGAGTGTTGGCGTTGGCGCCCGCCGTCACGTACTCGGAGGGCCCCGGCGTCATCAGGAACAGGTTGCTGTTCGGCCCGCCGCCGCCGTAGAGCGAGTCGCCGCCGGTGGCGACCAGGGTGTTCGGCCCCACGCCGCCCTGCAACAGGTTGTCGCCCGAGTCGCCGAACTGCATGTTGGGGCCGCTGCCGCCGATGAGCGTATCGCCGCCGTTGAGCGCCACCTGCACCTGGGCGAGACCCACCTGCGATCCATCGACCTTGGCGTTCCCCAAGGCCACGGTCAGCACCTCGACCGGTTCACCGATAGGGGCCGGGACCGGCGGCAGCGTCACCGTGGCGCCGGGCAGGGCAATGTACACGATGTCGCCTGTGGCCGGCTGGGCGACGCCGTTGATGCTGACCGACAGCGACACCGCATAAGCGTCGGACGCGGGCCCGCTGAACGTCACGGCCGCCGTCGAGGACGAGGAGACGGTCTGGCCCGTGGTTTGGTCGATGACCGTCCAGCTGTAGGTCACCCCGGAGGCGCCGGGGATGGGGGCGGCCAGCGTCATCGAGAAATCGCCGTTGCCTGTCGCGGCGGCCGTTTGAACGGACGGCGTCACGGCGACGGTAAAGGTCGTCGTCGTCGTTTCCACGGTTCGCGCGGCGTCGGTGACGGTCAGCACGGCCGTGTAGACGCCCGGCAGCTGGCCGGTCAGGTCGAGATTCGGGTCGGCGCCGTCGGCCTGGTAGCCGTCGGGGCCGCTCACCTGCCAGTGATAGGCCAGCACGCCGTCCGCCCCGCCGGGGACGTTGGGCGTGGCCGAAAGCTGCACGGCCGATCCCTCGACGACCGGCGTCGTCGGCGCCCCGGCAATGGCCGGCGTGAAGCCGACGGCCGCGACTGTCACGATCTGCGTCTGCGTCGTCGTCGTACCATTGGGACCGCTGACCGTGACGCTGACCTGGTACTGGCCGGGGAACGACGGCGTGAAGTCGAACGAGGATGTATCGGAGGACGACAGCGTGCCGCTGCCGGAAGCGGAATACGGATAGCTGAGACCGATGACGTTCCAATTATAGGTATACGTCGCCCCGGACGTGCCGTTGTTGAGCTGCACGCCGAGCGTGGCCATTGTGTTTTCCGTGGGCGGACTGGTCGGGGCCACCGCCAGCGTATTGTCCGAGGAAGCCACGGATACGATGGCGCTGTTCGAACCGACGTCGCCGTCGCTGTCGGCCGCCGTCAATGTGACGACGTAGAATCCGGATTCAGCGGGCCTGAACTGGAAGGTCGAAGCGTCCACGACCGTGCCCGGCGGCAAGTTGTATGGGGCCCCGTTCAGGGTCACGCTCCAGGTGTAACCGGCCGTCGTCGTCCCCGCCGGGTCGGTGACGTTGCTTCCAAACGACAGGGAATCGCCGACCAGGCCGGTGGTCGGCGCCCCGGTGATCTGGACGTTCACAACCGGCGGGATGACGATCTGCGGCTGGGTCACGCCGAGGACCTGGACGACGACCGGCGGAGCGTCGGCCGAGTCGCCCTGGTTGTCGCTGACGTGGAGGGAGACCGAATAGCTTCCCGCCGCCGTCGGCGTGAAGGTGAAAAAGCCGGTCTGGTTGCTCGTGGACGTTGTGCCCGTCGGGCCGTCCACGGTCCAGGTGTAGGTCAGCGGCCCCGACAGGCTGGGATTGGTGACGGCGTTGGTCAGCGTGAGCGGCGTGCCGACGGCGACGGCGGACGGGGCGCCGAAGATGGCGGCCGTGGGCGGTCCGCCGACGAGGAAGGAAAACGTGGTCGCGGCAGCGCCGCCGGCGCTGTCCAGGACGCCGAGCGTGACGGTGTACAGGCCGGCCTCGGTCGGCTGGAAGAAGAACGTGGACGCATTGACGACGGTCCCTGGCGGCAGGGTGTAGGGCTGGCCGTTACGGGTGACGATCCAGTCGTACATGGAGGCGACGGCGCCCGTCGGTTCCAGGATGGAGGACGACAGGTTGACGGCCGATTCTTCCGCAGGATTGAACGTGCCGCCGCTGATGGCGACGGCCGGGCCGAGATCGCCGACGGTCAGCGGGCTGGTGGAGAAGGCGGTCCCGCCGAGGTTGTCCATGACGCTCAGGCTGACCGAGTAGGCGCCGGGCGTCGGCGGCGTGAAGACGAAGGTCGGCTCGTCGGTGACGGCGGAGGCCGGCAGCGTGAACGACGGATTGGTCGCATCGGTGACGCTCCAGGCGTAGGTGTACGTCTGGCCGGAGCCGGCGCCGACGCTGCTGGTGAAGGCGACCGGCAAATTGGCGGGCGTCACCGTGGGGCCGCCGATGGTCACGGTGGGCGGCGTGCCAGTGTAGCCGCCGCTGGACGGCGCGCTGAATTCCGACGTATCGCCGGATGCGGCGACGGCCGCGGCGACGACCGCTTGACTCGGCAGGGTGGAGAAGAGCGTGGCGTCCGAGAAGCTGACGGCGCCGCTTCCATTGGTTGTGACGGTCAGCGATCCGATATAGCTCTGTTCCGCGCCGAGGCCGGCGGCGTTGGCCGGGGAGGCGGCGTAGAAGTCGATGGTGTAGCTGGCGTTGGCGGCGGCCTGGAGCGTGCCAGCGACGGCGGTGGGGTTGCCGGACGTGAACAGGGTGAGCGACGGCGCCGCTTGGCCGTCGTCGCCGCCGTTGCTCAGGTCGATGCCGAGGCCCGTGTTGTCGTGGATGTTGTTGATGCGGATGACGTCGCCGGTGGTCGCGGCGCCGTCCACGTCCACGCCGTCGCCGTGGTTGAAGGCGATGAGATTCCCGGCGCCGGCCGCGGTCCCGCCGACGGTGTTGTTCGTGGCGCCGCTTTCGACCAGCACGCCGGCGCCGGCGTTGGGCAGGGGCGCAAGGCCGGTCCCGTCTGTGCCGATGTAATTGCCTTCGACCACATTGGCGGACGTGCCGGCGTCGGTGATGGTGACGCCGGCCCGGCTGGAGCCGCTGATGATGTTTCGCGCGGCGGCCGTCACGCCGCCGATGGTGTTGCCGCTGGCGCCAGCCCCAACCGTCACACCGATGGAGCCGGCCAGCGCCGCGGCGCCGCCGGCGCCCACGCCGATAAGATTGCCCTGCACGGCATTGCCAGTCGTCCCGGAGTTGTAGATCCAGACGCCGCCAGCGACGACATTGCCGGCCCCGGCCGCGGTCCCGCCGATCGTGTTATCGGTGGCGGAGGAGGCGACGTAAACAATTTGTGCGTTCAGGGTCACGGCGCCGGCGGCGTCCGTGCCGATGTAGTTCCCTTCCAGCACGTTTCGGCTGGCCCCGCCGAACACTTGGACGACGCCGCCGACGTCGGAGATGACGTTGCGGGCGCCGGCCGTCGTCCCACCGATAGTGTTGTCGGAGGCGTTCTGATAGATGGCGATGCTGAAATTCGTCTTTCCGACCGTGGCTTCGCCGCTTGGCGTCAGGCCGAAGTAATTCCCCTCGACGACGTTCTTCGTCGCACCGCCGCCGTAGAGGACCAGGTCGCCGGCTCCATATTGCGTGCTGAATGGGTTCCCCTTCCAATCGTACCCGTTGGCGGCGATCAGATTGCGGGCGCCGGGCGTGGTCCCGCCAATGGTGTTCCCGGTCCCGAAAATGGTGACGCCCGCCGCGTTGCCCAGTGGGATCGTCCCGGTGATGTCGGTCCCAATGATGTTGCCTTCGACGGCGGCGCCGGAACCGGACAGAGCAATCCCCGCCCCTCCGGAAATGAGGTTGCCCTGGCCAGGCAAGGAGCCGCCGATCAGCGTGCCCGTGCCGTTGTCGCCGATCGCGCCGCCATTCGCCAGGACCGCCGTGCCGGCCAGGTTCACGCCGAGGAAGTTGCCCTGCACCGTGTTGTCCGTTCCGCCAACGATCTGCACCTCCGCGGCGATCAGGTTTCCGGCGAAGGCGCCCGTTTCACCTGGCATACTGCCCACGCCGACGGGCATGCTGCCCACAGCACCGGCCGACGCGCCGCCGATCACGTCGTGGCCCGGGTTGTTGAGGTAGATTGCCAGGGCGCCGCTGGCGAAGAGTGCGGCCGTGCCGCTAAGGTTCGTATCGAAAAAGTTGCCCTGGATCGTGGTCGAACCCCCGAAGTCGACGATCTCATCGCCCTGGTTCCCGGAGATCAGGTTGCCGGCGCCGGCCGTGGCGCCGCCGATTGTGTTGCCCGTACCAAAAATCGTGATGCCAGTGACATTGCCGAGAGCCGCATCGCCGGTCTTGTCCGTACCGATGAGGTTGCCTTCGATGACGTCGCCGCCGCCGAACAGCAACACGCCGCTCTGGGAGTTGCCGGAAATCAGGTTGCCGGCGCCGGTAGCGGTCCCGCCGATCAGCGTACCATTACCCACATCGACGCCGTCTTTGTTGCCCAGCGCGACCATGCCGGTCCAGTCCGTACCGATGTAGTTCCCCTCCACGACAGTGCCGATGCTTGGGCCGTCATTTACGCTCACGCCGGCCGTGGTGTTGCCGGAGATGATGTTGCGGGCGGCGGCCGTCACGCCGCCGATGGTGTTGTCGTAGGCGCCCTGCGCGAGCTGCACGCCGTAGGCGTTCGCCGCGGGCGCCGCCCCGGTGTAGTCCGTGCCGATGTAGTTCCCCTCCACGACGTTGCCGTAGGCGGCCGTTCCGTTGAGATGAACGCCGGCGTTGGTGTTGCCGGAAAGAACGTTGCGCGCCGCCGTCGTCGTTCCGCCTACGGTGTCGTCGGGGCTGGCGACCCAGACGCCGTAGCTGTTGGGCTTTGGCGTCTTGCCGTCGGCGCCCACGCCGATCCAGTCGCCGCTGACGACGTCGCTGCCGCCGTCCAGCTCGATGCCGCTGCCGCTGAAATCGTCGATGACCAGTCCCTGGATCGTGCTGCCGCCGCCGCCCGCGCTGACAGTCAAGCCGTTGGCATGGCCGGCGCTGCCGCCGTCCAGCACGATGATCGGCGCGCCGGCGAAGCCTGGCTGCGAGGTCCCGTCGATTTCCATCGGCGACGTGATCGCCGGCAAGGCGCCTTGCGGCGCGATGGCGAACGGCCCCGTTCCCGGGATGTCGAAGATGATGTCCGCGTTGACGACGGCGTCGGCGTCGAGGATGGCCTGGCGCAGCGAGCCGGTCCCGCTGTCGTTGGTGTTGACGACGACGGCATGGCCGATCAGCGTCAGGTCGTTCGAGTGATACTGCGGCGTCAGGTACGGATACAGGCCGTTCTCCACGGCGAAATCGCCGCTGCGCAGGCCGAAGGTCAGAATCTCGAACGACTCGCCGACCGTGGGCGTGAAGCCGTTTATCAGAGAGACGTTGAGCGTGCCGTTGAGCGTCGCGGTTCCGCTGACGAGGAGCTGGTCGAAGTCGGGCGTGGCGGGGTTCGTGCCGCCGATCTCGATGTTCAGCACGCCGTTGCTGGTCTGCGTGTAGTTGCCGTTGATGGAGAGGACGGCCGGATCGCCGAGACTGAGAACGCCGGCGTTGTACACATCCCCGGTGACGGCGCCGGCGACATTGGCTTGCGTCCCGGCGCCGATCGCCACGGCATAGCCGCTGTTGGTCAGGGGTCGGCCGGCGCTGTTCACGCCGATGGAATTGCCTGGGACCAGGTTGCCGGTGGTTCCGGCGCCGCTGAAATCGACGCCGTCCCCGGCGTTGCCGCTGATGAGGTTGCCCGTTCCCGCCGCGGTCCCGCCGATCTCGTTCCCTGTTCCGAAAACGTAGACGCCGTCCCCGCTGTTGGGGATGGCGTACATGCCGGTTATGTCCGTGCCGATCCAGTTGCCGTAAATGTCCACGCCGCCGTCCACCTCAATGCCGGCGCGCGTGTTGCCCGAAACCAGGTTGCCTGCTCCGCTCAGCGCGCCGTTGCTGGTCGAGCTGGCGCCGCCGATGGTGATGTTGTCGCCGGGCGTGTAAACCCAGATGCCCCGCGGGTTGGGCAGGGCCGCCGTGCCGGCGGCGTTCACGCCGACCAGATTCCCTTCGATCGTCAGGTCATGCGAGGTGTTGACGAAGATGCCGGCGTACGCCAGGGGCCCGTCGTTGCCGGAGACCAGGTTGTCGGCGACTACGTTGCCGACGCTGCCGGCTTCCGGGGATTCCACCGTGACCCCGGAAAACGCGTTGCCGAGCGCGATCGTCCCGGTGATGTCCGTGCCAATGTAGTTGTCTTCGACCACGTTGTAGGCGGTGGTCAAGTAGCCCGCGTCATAAATGAGAACGCCGGCGTTCGTCGCGAATTCATTGTTGACGAAGCGCGTGGCGGAAATGACGTTTCGGGCGGTGGCTGTGGTCCCGCCCACCGTGTTGTAGCTGCCCTGGACGACCAGGCCGCCGTAGTCGTTGCCCACCGCCGCGGTTCCCGTCGCGTCCGTGCCGATGAGGTTGCCGAGCACGGAATTATCATCGGCCTGGAGGAACACGCCGTTATCGGCGTTGCCGCTGATGACGTTGCCAGGCCCGGTCCCTGGCGCGCTCGTGAGGCCGCCGACGGTGTTTAACGTCGCGCCGCCCTGGAAGCGGACGCCTTCCGAGCCGTTGCCAATTGCTGCGGTCCCCGCCGCGCTCGTCCCGATGTAGTCGCCGGCGATGACGTTGCCTGTCGTGCCCACTCCGCTGACAAGCACGCCGTCCCCGCTGTTGCCAGAGATGACGTCGCGCGCGGCGGCCGTCGCGCCGCCGATCGTGTTGTCGGCGGCGCCGGCCGTGATATCGACGCCGTTCGAGATCTGCGCGCCGGACCCGGCGGCGCCCAGAGTAACGGCGCCCGAGATCGCGCCGTTGTTGCCGTTGCCCGAAATGTCGAACGCCGTGCCGCCGCTGGTTTCGTTGAACGGATAGTAAGCAACCGGCCCCTGGCCGAGGTTCGTCGAGCGGAAGCTGCTCGTTCCATGCGCGCCCCACTCGGCCTGGATTTGGCTCGCCGTCAGTTCTTGGTTGAAGAAAGCGAAGTCGGACAGCTCGCCCGTGAACGGAAACAGGCCGCTGAAGCCTCTGCCGAGCGTCACGCTGGTGCTGACGTTGCGGGCCGCGGGCGTCCCGGAAACGACCGTGAGCGACTGCTGCACGCCGTCGATCCACAACTGGTTCTGCGACTCGCTGCCATTGAAGAAGACCGCGGTGACGAAGACCCACTGGCCGGCCAAGCCCGCCGAGCTGATTCCCAGGGCGTCCACGTTGTTGGTGTTGAAGAAGAAATCGCCGTGGGCCAGCTGCAAATCATACTGGCTGGAGAAGGCGATCGGCATCTCATCGTCCGTGCCGTCCCACTTCATCCAGAATGAGACGGTCGTTGCGGTGCCGGCGTCCGTCGCGTCGAGCTGCGGAATCGTGGCGGCGACCTGGCCGCCGTTGAACTGGTAGGCCGTGCCGCCAGCAAGCGCCGCCGTGCCGGCGGCATTCAGGCCGATCGTGTCACCCTCGACGACGTTGTTATTCGCGCCAGCGCCGGAGATGCTCACGTTGTCGCCGACGTTGCCGCTAATGACGTCGCCGGCGCCGGCCGCGCTGCCGCCGATGGTGTTGGCGTAAGCGCCGCTCTGGATGCTCACGCCGGCGCCGCCGTTTGCCAGCGCCGTCGTGCCGGCGGCGTTCACGCCGATGTAGTCGCCCTCGACGATGTTGCCGGTCGCCTGGCCGGTTGCGTAATAGTCCTGGATGAGCACGCCGTCGCCGCTGTTGCCGCTGATGACGTTTTGCTCACCCGCCGTCGTTCCGCCTATCGTGTTGTCCGGCGCGCCGTCGATGACCACGCCGTCGCCAGCCGTGGTTGTGTTCGGCGCCACGACGTTGGGGATGACAGCAACGTCGCCGGTGTAGTCCGTGCCGATCAAGTCGCCGGCCACGACGTTGCCGCTCGACGCGGCCCCCTGAATGTAGACGCCGGCCTCGCCGTTGCCCGAAATGAGATCGTCCAGCACGCTGTTGGCGGACGAATTGCCGATGTCCACGCCGCTGCGGTAGTTGCCCAGAGCCGTCACGCCGGCGGCGTCCACGCCGATGTAGTCGTTCTCGACGACGTTGCCGCTGCCGTTGGCGATGAGCACGCCGTAGGCGTAGATGTCGCTGGCGTCGCCGTTGCCGGAAAGGACGTTGCGATCGGCGGCGGAGGGGCCGCCAATCGTGTTGTCCGTGGCGTTGTCGATTTCAACTCCGCTGCCGAGGTTGGGGACGTCGACTTCGCCCGTGGAGTCCACGCCGATGTAGTCGCCCTCGACCACATTGCCGCTTGTCGGGCCGCCGATGATTTGCACGCCGTCCCCGCGGTTGCCGCTGATGACGTTTCGAGCCGCGGCGGTCGTTCCGCCGATGACGGCGCCGCGGACGCCGGGAAGGATCTGCACGCCGGCGCCGATGTTGGCAAGCGCCGCCGCGCCGGCGGCGTCCACGCCGATATAGTCGCCTTCGACGACGTTGCCCGTCGTGCCGCCGTCGCTCATGGCCACGCCGTCACCCAAGTTGCCGCTGATGACGTCGCCGCCGCCGGACGCAGTTCCGCCGATGGTGTTGTCCGCGGCGCTATTGTTGATCAGCACGCCGGCGCCGTTGTTGGACACTCGGACGAGGCCGGTCGCGTCCGTGCCGATGTAGTCGCCTTCAACCACGTTGCCGGTTGTGCCGCTGCCGGCGATGGCCACGCCGTTGACGTTGTCGCCGCTGATGACGTTGCCCGCGCCGCTGGTCGTGCCGCCGATCGTGTTGCCGGAGGCGCCGCCGCTGATGAAGACGCCGCTGCCCAGGTTGCTGGCCGGGCCGCCGGGGACGCCCAGCGTGACGCCGCTGGCGCTGACCACGCCGTTGTGGCTGTTGCCGGAAGCATCGAACGCCGTGCTGCCGCTGGTTTCGTTGAGCGGGTAGTAAGCGACCGCTCCCTGGTTCAGAACCGTGGCGCCGTACGCACCATCGATGCTGGCGGTGTACTCGGCCTGGATTTGGGCGGGGCTGAGCTGATCGTTGAAGAAGGCTACGTCGTCGAGAACGCCGCTGAAATTGGCGCCCGTTTGGTTTTGGCCGACCTCGTACCCGTCGCTGCCGATGTACGGCGTGTCAGTGACGGTCCCCTGGCCCAGCGGACTGCTCCCCGTGTACTCCGGCAGAAGGGGCTGCTGCACGCCGTCGATCCAGAGCTGGTCCTGCGATGCGTCGCCGTCGACGAAGACCGCCGTAATGAAGCTCCACTGGTTGAGCAGATACGTCGTCTGGTCGTCGGCGAGGATGCCGTTGCTGGTGGTGAATGCGAGCTGGCTGCCGTAGAAGAAACCGAGGGCATATGTCCCAAATCCAATGGGGATCGTGCCTTGCTTGCCCGACCAGTCCATCCAAAACGAGACGGTCGTGACGCCGCCCGTGTTCGTGTTCAGCTGCGGGACATGGAGCGCCACGTCTCCGCCACTGAAGTCGTAGCCCTTCGGATCGCCCAGCGCCGCCGTCCCGGCGGCGTTCGTTCCAACGAGGTTGCCGGCGACCACGTTGCCCGTCGTCCCGCCGCCGCTGACGTCCACGCCGTCGCCGGCGTTGCCGCTGATGACATTGCCCGCGCCGGTCGCGCTGCCGCCGATGGTGTTGCCGCTCGCTCCGTTCTGGATGCTCACGCCGGCCAAGGTGTTGCCGAGGGCGGCCGTGCCGGCGGCGT